>JBBQJM010000570.1:0-1533 GCA_038325895.1 Mycobacteriales bacterium | reverse complement strand
CTTCGGCCCGGGGTCGGCCGTGTTGGAGAAGGCCAGCGAGGCCTTCCCCGTCGCGTCGGTGGAACCCTCGGCAACAACCGTCGACCCGTCCGTGATGGTCACGTCGCCCGTCAGGTCGGCGCCGGCGGGACCGGTGACGGTGACCTCGAACGAGCTGTGGTCGCCGTAACGGATCATGCCCTTCTCGGTGCCAGCTTTGGCCGCGGCGGCGCTGACCGACGTACTGGCCTTGGCCACCGAGATGGTCGAGGTGGCAGACGTATTCGAGACCTGCGCCGGGTTGTCCGAGGCGAATTGCGCGGTGACCGTGTGGTCACCGACACCGAGGGTTGCGGGTACGTCGAATGCGGCCTGGCCGGCCGCCACCGGTTGAGCGCCCAGTGCGGTGCCGTCGACGTCAAGGCTCACGGTTCCGGTCGTCGCGACACCCGTCGGGGTTGCCAGTTGGACGAGGACGGAACTGCCGCCGCCGTCCTTTGCGGTGACGGTCACCGTCGCTGCTGCGGACGCCGGCGCGACGGTGACGGTCGCCGTCGACGATGCGGCCAGCGACTGATCCGAACCGGGGTAGCTGACTGTCACCGTCTGGCTGCCGGCGGGAAGTGCCTCGAGGGTGACCGACCCGGAGCCCTTGGCATCGGTGGTGGCCGATAGCGACTGCCCGGCGGCGGCCACCGACACCGCAGTGTCCGCCAGCGGCGCGCCGGCGGCGGTCAGGATGAACGCGACATCCAGCGGCGCACCGAAGGACACCGTGGTGGCTGACGGGGTCACCGTCAGTTGGGCGGCGGACTTGGCCGCCTGCTGTTGCACGGTGAGCTGGTCGCGGGTCGCGTCGATGGCGCCCTCGGACGGACCGCACGCCGACACTGCCGCCACGGTCAACGCCACCCCGAGGGCGGTCAGCGCCCTCCGCCACCGCTTGCCGGACATCGGAACCCCCGTCGTGTCAGGTACAACGATTGCGTAGCTGGACGGTACCCCGGCAGGTCCGAAGTGCCCAAAACGCCGGGCCGTTAGACCTACCGATCGCAGCGCGCCCACTGGCCCTTCAGACCCAGAGATGCGAACATGTGTTCGTGTGTGCTGGAGGTGACGGACCTGACCCGGCGATGGCACACATCCTGCATGCGGACCTGGATGCCTTCTACGCGTCCGTCGAGCAGCGCGACGACCCGAAGCTGCGCGGCCGGCCGGTGATCGTGGGTGGCGGAGTGGTGCTCGCCGCCAGTTATGAGGCCAAGGCCTGCGGCGTTCGAACCGCGATGGGCGGCGCGAAGGCACGCCGGCTCTGCCCGCAGGCGGTCGTGGTGCCGCCCCGGATGTGGGCCTACTCGGCGGCCAGCAAGGCGGTGTTCGAGGTGTTCCGGAACACCACTCCGCTGGTCGAGGGCATCTCCATCGACGAGGCCTTCCTGGACGTCGGCGGGCTGCGACGGGTGTCCGGCTCGCCGGAACAGATCGCCGTCCAGCTGCGGCGCGAGGTGCTGGACGGGGTCGGGCTGCGGATCACCGTCGGGGTGGCCAGGACGA
>JBBQJM010000569.1:0-1550 GCA_038325895.1 Mycobacteriales bacterium | reverse complement strand
GCAGGCCGGTCGTCATCGCGAGGGCTCCGGGTTGCGCGGCGCCGCACAGCCCGTTGGCCTGCCCGCCCCGGGCGGAGATCAATTCGTTGTACTCGGTTTTCCACGGCAGCAGGTGCAGAAAGCCGTACTGGACCTGCATCTCCCCGTCGTACAGAACCTGCACGACACCATTCTGCGGTGGCGTCATGTGGCTCGGCGTGGAGCATCGCCGAGCCGGCCCAGCGAGTCCAGCAGCAGCGCGGCGATCTGTTCGGCCGGCGCGCCGGACAGCATCGGGAAGGCGTCGGCGTGCCGGCCGACCGCGACGCCGACGAACGCGGCCGCGACGAGTTCGGCGCGCAACCTCGGGTCGGTCACCCCCCCCGGATTCCAGCGAGTCGGACTCCAGTCGACGGACCAGCGGATCGACCAGCCGCTCGGTGAAGGCCAGCAGCGCCTCGTCATGCACTGATGGGTCGCCGTCCGCCCGCAGCGCGGAAGAGATCACCGGCCCGGGCCCTCGGCGTTGCACCCGATCCAGCAGTTCGATCATCCGTTCCGGATCGAACAGGTCACGGGGCGACGCCGATTCCTCCGCGGCGAAGTCCGTCCGCAGGATGGCCCCTCGGCTCGGTCCACCGCCGGTGCCGACAGCGGCGCGTTCTGCCGGGAGGGCAGCACGAAGCTCACCACCGCCGCGAACAGGCACAAGACAACCCCGACAAGGGCCGACACGGTGTAGCCGGCGCTGGTCGGAAGGGTAGCCGGTGCCACGGTGTGCGCGGTCAGGATGGTCGCGCCGAGCGCGCTGCCGATGGAGAAGCCGATCTGCCGCAGCACCTGGTTCACGCCCAGGGCGCTGCCGGTCTCCTCGGCAGGCACGGACCGGACGATCAGGCCGGGGATCGCGGCGAAGGTCAACCCGACGCCGAGCCCGGCCACACCCATGATCAGAAATGCGTCCGCGAGATGCGCACGGTCGAACAGGAAGATCAGCATGGAAGCCACCAGGGCCAGCGAGCCCAATGGCAGCACCACGAACCGGCTGAGCCGGCGAGCGATGACCGGCATCAGCCGGCTGGCCAGCACGCTCGCCACCGAGAACGGCAGCAGCACCAGCCCGGCGACGACGACCGACGTGCCGAAGCCGCACCCCGTCGTGGTCGGGGCCTGCACGTAGCGGGTCATCATCGGCCGCAGCATGTACATACCCAGCCCGGCCAGCAGACCCGTGCCGTTCGCCGTCAGCACGGACCGGTTGCTCATCAACCGCAGGTTCACCAGCGGGAAGGAGGTGCGCAGTTCGTGCCACACCAAGAGCTCAGGGGTTGAGCACCGTGGTGGTGCAACCTGGGCTGGCCGACCGGTCGAAGGCGCTCGCCATGAACCGCTGCAGCGGGGATCCCTCGAACACCAGGTCGGCTGACGATATCGACCCGCCCTTGGCCGAGATCTGGCCCGGGATCGAGAAATGCGTGCCAGGGCTACGCAACTCGACCTTGCGGAACGTGTCGAGCTCGAGATGACCCTGCGTCGCGCCCGGGCGGCAGTACGCCGTGGCCGAGAGGGAG
>JBBQJM010000568.1:0-1572 GCA_038325895.1 Mycobacteriales bacterium | reverse complement strand
AGCGGCCGGCGCGGAGCAGGTCCCTTGCGGGGCATGTCAGCTCTTCTCCTTCTTCGCGCCGTACCGGCTGCGAGCCTGCTTGCGGTTCTTGACGCCCTGGGTGTCCAGCGAGCCACGGATGATCTTGTACCGAACGCCGGGGAGGTCCTTCACCCGGCCACCGCGGACCAGCACGATGGAGTGTTCCTGAAGGTTGTGGCCCTCGCCGGGGATGTAGGCGGTGACCTCGACCTGGCTGGTCAGCTTGACCCGGGCGACCTTGCGCAGCGCCGAGTTCGGCTTCTTCGGGGTGGTCGTGTAGACGCGGGTGCACACACCGCGCCGCTGCGGGCTCCCCTTCAGCGCCGGAGTTTTCGTCTTACCGATCTTCTCGGTGCGGCCCTTGCGGACCAACTGCTGGATCGTGGGCATGTGCTGGCGACTTCTTCCTTCGCGGGACGAGGCAGGGCGTGAACATCGGACTGGCTGGCTACGGATGTGCCCGATCTCGGATCGGCATCCGACCACGCGCCCACCCGAAACTCGCTGATCAGCGAGCCTTCGAGCCTCGATCCCCCACTGCACACCACGCGAGTAGATCTTGCGCACGACCGGACGTACTAAGGTGCCGTCGCATGACCAAAGGGCGTGATGACCAACCACGCGCCGGGTGGGCACACGACAGCGACCCAGCAGGACCGGGCCAGTCGCTCAGGCTACCCGCGCGAGCGGGCGACCTGCAAATCACGGCCGTGCGGTCAGAGAGCTGGACGCCATCAGGCTGCCGTCGATGGTGAGGTCGGGGAACGGCACATCCGTCGCGGCGCCGGTCTGGCTCCCGATCGGTGGCATGCAACCACCGGCGGCAAGCCGGACCTCAGCGCTGGGTACTTCGATCGCCGAGAATACGCGATCGGCGATGACCCGATCGACCTGCGTGGAGTTCACCCGCAAGCCGCCCGCCAGACCGACCGCCGGACGCGCCGGGCGATCTCAGCGCCTGGTCGGCCCCATCAGCCGTCCATACCCGCCTCGCGAAGCGTCCGCAGAGCAGCCGCTAAACCCCCTGCCGCCGGTCCGAGCCCGGAGTAGAACGCCCCATCGCAGGCCTCGACCGCGACGTTCGCCCGGTTGGCGAGTTCGGCCCCGATCGGCGTCACGGTGACCGCGACGGCCCGCCTGTCGTCCGGATGGTCGGCGCGCCGGATGAGCGAGCGCTGTTCCAAGGCGCGCAGCACCTGCGAGGTCATCATCGGGTCGGTGACGGCGTGGTCGGCCAACTGCCGTTGCGTGACGGGGCCGTCGCTCTCCAGCCAGGTCAGCGATGCCAGCAGCACGAACTGCACATGCGTGAGCCCAAGGGGTTTCAGCGCCGCTCGTTGCGCGGCCTGCCACCGGTTCGTGACCTGCCACAACAGCAGGCCGGGGCTCTCGTCGGCGGAGACGTGTTCGGTGGCCAGCCGCCGGGTGCTCACGCGGTCGCGGTCGCGCCCTCGGCGGCTTGGGCCAGCGCGTCGAGATCCGCCTGCGCGCTCCGCCGGATCCCGGACCCGAGCATCAGCAGCCACACCCTGCGCAGTGGCCCTGTCATGG
>JBBQJM010000567.1:0-1639 GCA_038325895.1 Mycobacteriales bacterium | reverse complement strand
CAAGCGCGACGTTTTCACAAGCGGTGCCAGATCCATCGCCGTGCTTTATTCTGCTGCGCGGCCCGCTGGTGTCAGTTGGATGGTTCGGGGTTGATGGTCCTGGCGACGAGGTCGGCGGCATGACGCGCAGCGGGATGTTCCGGTTCTGGGACACCGTGCGCAGCACGTCGAACCCCGTCTCCGCGGGGCAGCGTTGCATGCCGATGATGATGCCGATGGCCTGGTCGATCACCGACCGGGAGGACAGCGCGGTGCGCAGGTGATCGGTCAGGGTCAACTCGTCGTAGTGCCGCATCGCGGCGGTCGCGGTGGCCGCGGCCAGCGCGGTCAACTGCGCCGCCGCCACATGCGAGTCCTCATCGAAGGCGTGCGCGGTCTCGGCGTACAGATTCAACGCACCGATCGGCTGCTCGTGAACCAGCAGCGGGCTCGAGAGCACCGACCGGACCCCGTGTGCCACAGCCAGCGCGGGGTAACCGTCCCACCGGGACTCGGTGCTCAGGTCGTCGGCCGTGACCACCCGAGCGGTCCGCAACGCCTCCAGGCACGGTCCGGTATCCAGTTCGTACTGCTGCTCGTCCAGCAACCTGGCCAGCGCATCCGCGGACGCCACCGTGATCACATGCCCGTTCTCCGACAGGGTGATCCCACACGTCGACGCCGCCGGGACTGCCCGCCCGGCGAGGTTGGCGACGCTTTGCATCAGATCCTCGAACGAGGTCGTCGACATCAGCAGACCCGCCAACTCGGTCAGCGCTGCCGGTGTCAGACCATTGACAGATACCGCCATCACGCACGCTCTGCTCTGGTGCGGGTGCACCCGGACCTTGGCGTTCGCCAAAAACGGCGCACAGACGGCACCACGCGCGAGGACGTCCTCAGTACCGCTGAGCCTACTCCCGCCCACCCCGAACGAAGCCGTGGTCGACGGATTTCCGCGGAAGGACTCGGTCGCCGACAATAACCCTGACACCCGCAACAGGAATACACCAGCAGCTCCGGCCCAGTCACCCCGGTAGCGGCGCCCGACCCGACCGACGGCTGTCGGCCGAAACCGGGCGGCCGCCCCCCGGATCGCCCGAGTGTGAGGATCCCTGCGCCACAACGCCTTCTGCCCAGACGCCAAGCGGCGGAAGTTCCGCGTCGACCTGTGCAGCCGATGTATCGCAATGGATCCCCCAACGGTCACAGGGAGACGCTGGCCTCCCCATGCGGTCTAGCGGGAGTTTCCTGGATAAGTTGATCATGGTCGATCCGGGAGGTCACGGAAAGTACCTCTGATCTGGGGCAACACGGCGTGGCGGCCGGATCTTCATGCCCGAATAGTGTATGACCTAAAGCATGTCCAGTCTGTACAAGAAGATCATCAACGGGAAGCCGTACTTCTACCTGCGGGAGATGGCCCGGGTGGACGGCAAACCGAAGATGGTGTCCGAGCGGTATCTGGGGTCGGCCGCGGACATCGTCGCCGCGATGGACCGGGCGGAGGCCGGGATGATCCCGGAACGGACCCGGCACCTGGCGTTCGGTGACATCGCCGCGGTGTGGTCGTTGCTGACCGACCTGGACGTCGCCGCCGTGATCGACGACGTGGTCGGGGCCCGCCGCTCCGATGCGGGGGCGTCGGTGGGCACGTATC
>JBBQJM010000566.1:0-1657 GCA_038325895.1 Mycobacteriales bacterium | reverse complement strand
ACCACCGCAGCCCCAGCATCTCCCCGCCCCGCCCGTCAGGAGAGCGTCATGTCACATCCGGAACGATCAGCGAACCCCCGACTGACGGTTGTCGACTCGGTGGTCAGCACTCTCGACCATGCGTTCGGGGCGGCCACCGATGGCACTGACCCCGATTCAGTCATCGACACCGTCATCGATTCTGGGGCCATCAATTCCGTCACCACAGATGCTGCAGTCACCGATGTCCCAGGCACCGATCATGCAGCGACCGGTTCCGCGGGCAGCGATTCCGCTGGTACCGACTCTCCTGGGGATCCACTCGGCGATCTGATCACGGCGGCGGTCGCCGGGAATCAGCGCGCGTGGGCAGCCCTGTACGAGCGGTACGCACCGCTGGTGTCGGCCGTCTGCCGGCGGTACCGCCTTGCGCCCAGCGACGTCGACGATGTCAGCCAGATGGTGTGGATGCGTCTGGTGCAGAACCTCGGCCGGCTTCGCGAACCGAGGGCGCTGCCGGGGTGGATCGTCACCACCGCCAAGCACGAGGCCCTTCGCGTCCTCGAGCTGCGCCGGCGGACCGAGCCGGCCGACCCGATGATCGACTCACGGTTCGACGCCAGGCCGGCCGCGGCCGGCGCCAACGAGGTCGATGAGAACCTCCAACGTTACGAGCGGCGCCAGGCCGTGCAGGACGGACTCCGCCAGTTGCGGCCCGAACATCGCCAATTGCTGTTGATGCTCACCGCCGATCCGCAGATTCCCTACCAGGAGATCAGCCGGCGGCTCGGCATCCCCACGGGGAGCATCGGGCCGACCCGGGCCCGCTGCCTGCGCAAGCTGCGCGACACGTCGCCGGTGCGGGCGTTGCTGGCCAGCTGAATCCGACCTTTCCGGTTCGCCGGCGGTGCCCACGGAGAGGGGTCGTGGGCACCGCCGGGCAGCACTGGACCGGATGAAGACGAGCCGAGGCCGGACTGAGTCACACTGGTTGCATGAGCAGTCAATCTTCGCCCATTCAAACCTCGCCCAGTCAAACCTCGCCCAGTCAAACTCCGCCCAGTCAAACTCCGCCCAGTCAAACTTCGCGCGGCATCGCCGGTGTGATTCCGGCCGTGGCCACCGCTGCCGGCCTCACCGCCGCTTTGGCCACCCTGACGGGGCTGACCCGCGCCACCCGCGGGCTCCCCGAAGCCCTCGGCGCCGGGTCCGCGCAGATCGGCCCGACGGCGGTCAGGTCACCGCACTTCGCCGACGGCACCTTCCACAACACCGAGCCGAGTCACGTGCTGGCGCCGGGTGAAGCGGTGTCGATGATTCCCGCGCTGATCCGGCACCGCGGTGCCGGGCGCCCGTCCGGGCCCGTGCCGCTGATCACCGAGCGACCCGCCGCCGCAGCGGGCGAGCTGGCCGTCACCTGGCTCGGCCACGCCACCGCGCTGATCGAGATCGACGGCCGGTATGTGCTGGCCGACCCGGTGTGGGGGGAGCGGGTCTCGCCGTCGCTGGCGATCGGCCCGGCGCGGCTCCACGCGGTTCCGCTGCCGATCGCGGACCTGCCCGTGCTGGACGCCATCGTGATCTCGCACGACCACTACGACCACCTCGACCTGCCCACCGTGCGCAGCCTGCTGCTCTCGCAGACCGCGCCGTTCCTGGTCCCGCTCGGGATCGGGTC
>JBBQJM010000565.1:0-1673 GCA_038325895.1 Mycobacteriales bacterium | reverse complement strand
CCAAGCTCGACCTGACCCTGTACGTCAAACCCGTTGACGACCGGCTGGAGTTCGAGCTGGCTCATGACGCTGACTTGTTCGGGCCGGACACCGCGACCGCCCTGCTCGATCAGCTGGCGCGGTTGCTCGGTATGGTCGCCGACGACCCGAGTCGAGTCGTTGATACGTGCTGCCTGGCAGCTGACGCCGAGGCGGCGGAGTTGCCGCTGCCGGCGGACGGGTGGACGGCGGCTGTTCACGAACGATTCGCCAGGGTCGCGGCGCAACGCCCGCAGGCGGTGGCGCTGGTCGGCCCGGACGGGCCCGTCAGCTACCGCGAACTGGCCCGGCGCAGCCGGGCGGTCAGCGCCCGGCTGATCGCCGCAGGAATCGCCCCGGGCGAGCGGGTGGCGGTGGCTGCCGAGCGCAATGTCGACCTGGCACCGGCGCTGTTGGGAGTGCTCGGGGCGGGCGCGGCCTTCAGCGTGCTCGACGCCGGCCACCCGCCCGCGCGGCGGGCGCAGACCACGGCCCTGATCGGTGCGGCCGGCTGGCTGGACGTGACAGCAGAGGGCGTTCCGGCGCCGCGATCGGATCCGGCGATCCGGTGTGAGCTCCGGGTCGGGGACCTGCTGACCGCGCCACCCCCCGGCGTCGCGCCGGTGGCCGCCACCGCACCGACCGACCTGGCTTATGTTGCGTTCACCTCGGGCACCAGCGGCGTGCCACGAGCCGTCGCCGGGTCGCACGGCCCGCTTGCGCATTTCCTGGACTGGTACACGGCGACATTCGAGGTATCCGGCGGTGATCGGTTCGCGTTGACCTCAGGGCTCGGGCACGACCCGTTGCTGCGGGACCTGTTCGTGCCGTTGACGCTGGGCGCGGAGTTGCACGTGCCGCCCGGCCGGTGCTTGGAATCACCGGAGTTGCTGGCCGACTGGCTCGCTGCCCACCAGATCACTGTCCTGCACACCACCCCGCCGACCGTCCGCTTCCTCGGCACCGTAGCCGAGAAGTCCTTGTCCGCCTTGCGGTTCATTTTCTTCGGCGGAGATGTCCTGAGCCGGCGTGAGGTCGAGATCGCCGGCCGGCTGGCCCCGGCAGCGACGCTGGTTTCGTTCTACGGGGCTACCGAGACCCCGCAGGCGCACGGCTGGACGGTGGTTGATCCACACGAGGATCGTGACGTTCCGCTGGGTCGTGGAATTGACGGCAGCCAACTACTCGTGCTGCGCGACGGTCAGCCGGCGGCCCCCGGTGAACTCGGCGAGATCGTCGTCCGTGGGACCTACCTGGCCGATGGATATCTGGGTGACCCGGTGGCCACCGCTGAGCGCTTCCGGACCGACCCGGCCGGCCTGCACGGCGAACGTCGTTACCACACGGGCGATCTCGGTCGGCGTCGCGCGGACGGCGTCGTCATGTTCGCCGGGCGTGGTGATGGGCAGTTCAAGGTTCGGGGGACGCGGGTCGACCGGTCCGAAGTGGAAGCGGCGCTGCGCGCTCTGCCGGGCGTGGTGGACGCCGCGGTGCTGTCGGACGTGGACCCCGCGGGAGAGAGTGTGCTTCGAGCGGTTGTCACCGGCCACCACCGCGACGCACCGATCGGCCGGAACCGTGGTCCCGGCGCCGACGACTGCATCGATGGGGTCGAAGTGCGCCGGCTGTTGGCCGTCCTTCTGCCGATCTCGATG
>JBBQJM010000564.1:0-1699 GCA_038325895.1 Mycobacteriales bacterium | reverse complement strand
ACCGGGGTCGGCTTTCACGACAAGCAGATCTCCTGGGCCGACCTGGTGCACGACGCGTATTTCCAGCGGGTGCAACTCTGGGCGGCGGGCTTCTACCGGACCGCCGGGCTGCACTGGGACGCTTCCCGCATGCAGGGCGAGCCGTTCAAGTACTACGCCTACGGCGCGGCCTGCTCCGAGGTCGAGGTGGACGGCTTCACCGGCGCGTACCGGTTGCGGCGGGTGGACATCGTGCACGACGTCGGCGACAGCCTCTCGCCGTTGATCGACATGGGCCAGATCGAAGGTGGTTTCGTGCAGGGCGCGGGCTGGCTGACGCTGGAGGAATTGCGCTGGGACACCAGCGACGGCGCCAACCGCGGGCGGTTGAACACCCAGGCGGCCAGCACCTACAAGATCCCCAGCTTCTCGGAGATGCCCGAGGAATTCAACGTGCATCTGTTCGAGCGGGCCACCGAATCCGGCGTCGTGTACGGCTCGAAGGCCGTCGGCGAGCCGCCGTTGATGTTGGCCTTCAGCGTCCGGGAGGCGTTGCGGCAGGCGGCGGCCGCGTTCGGTCCGCAGGGGTGGTCGGTGGATCTCGGCTGCCCCTCGACCCCGGAGGCGGTGTACTGGGCGATCGAATCCGCCAGGTCCGCGACCGGCGCCGGTTCGGTCAACGGTGCTCCGTCGGCCGACGGCGGCGCAGCTGCCACGCGGGCCTCGTCCATTCTCACGGAGGTGTGAGCAGTGGACTGGCTCAGTGCCGTCGAGCAACTGCGCCGTGACGGTGTGCCGGGCGTGCTCGTCACGGTGATCAAGGTGCGCGGCCATGCCCCCAGGGACGCGGGCGCGAAGATGGTCGTCGGCGCGGACCACTCCTGGGGCAGCGTGGGCGGCGGGAACCTGGAAGTGGCCGCCGTGCGGCGGGCCCGCGTGCTGATCGCGTCCGGGACGCCGACGCCCGAGACCCAGGAGGCCAGGCTCAACGAGCACGCCCGCAACCAGCACGGCCGGCAGTGCTGCGGCGGAGAGGTCACGCTGCTGCTCGAACCGTTGCCGGCCCGGCCGGTGATTGCCGTGTTCGGGATCGGCCACGTCGGCTACGAGCTGGCCAGGATCCTGTCCCGGCTGGAAGTTCAGCTGCACCTGGTCGATTCCCGTGCGGAGGAGCTCGACCAGCTGCGGCTGGCGGACGTCACCGACGGCAGCGCCGACGTCGCCGTGCACCATACGCTGCTCGGCGAGCAGGTGCTGGAGATGCTGCCGCGCGGCGCGCACGTGCTGATCATGACCCACGACCACGCCGAGGATTTCGCGCTCTGCGACGCGGCGCTGCGCCTTCCCGCGCTGGGCAGCATCGGGCTGGTCGGGTCCAGCGCGAAATGGACCGGATTCCGGCGCCGACTGGCCGAGCATGGCCACGAACAGGCGGTGATCGACCGCATCACCAGCCCTATCGGGCTGCCGGAGATCACCGGCAAGGAGCCGGCTGTCATCGCGGTCAGTGTCGCCTCGTCGCTGTTGCTGGCGATGCAGCGGCAGGCCGATGCCCGCGATCCTCAGCCCCGGCAGGCTCTCGCCGACAACCTTGACGTGAGCGATGAAAGGACGGCGCTGCGATGACGCTCTACCGCGCGGCTGTCGTCGACACCCCGGGTGATCCCTTCGCCGGTGAGCCGGCCGATGCGCTGGCCGCCGATCAGGACGGCGGGGTGTT
>JBBQJM010000563.1:0-1719 GCA_038325895.1 Mycobacteriales bacterium | reverse complement strand
TTCTCCCGGGACTCCGGCGGTGGGCTCATCCGCTCCGGCGATCGATCGGGAATCGCCCGAGAACTGGTCGACGCCGCCCATTTGATTCCGGCAGCATCGCGGCCAATGCAGCGTTTTCGCAACGTCCGCTCGATTACCCTCTGGAAATTGCCCGCTATCCCCGCAGAACTGCTGCCCCGCAACCTTTTCCACATCAGCAGCCGAGGAGCGATGTCGGAGCCGTTCGCCCATGCGCAAGGAGGTTCCACTTTCGACGAAGCAATCCGCACATCCCTCGAATGCCCCCGACGTGCAGAAGGAGATCTGAAAATGAAGGCAGCAGTAGTCCATGATTTCACCCATGACCTTCGTGTCGAGGACGTCGCAAAGCCGGTGCCGCCTCGTGGGGAGGTGCTGGTTCGTATCGAAACATCCGGCTTGTGCCACACCGATATTCATGCGGCGCACGGCGACTGGCCGGTCAAGCCGAAACTGCCGCTGATCCCGGGCCACGAGGGTGTCGGCGTCGTCGAAGAACTCGGAGCGGGCGTTGAACGGCTGAAGGTCGGCGACCGGGTCGCCATGCCCTGGCTGGGCTCGGCCTGCGGCGTCTGCGAGTACTGCGTCGACGGGTGGGAGACGCTGTGCGTGAAGCAGGTCAACACCGGGTACGGCCGTGACGGGTCGTACGCCGAATACGTCACCGCCAATGCCGCTTACGTGGCCGCCGTACCGGACGAAGTCGATCCGCTGGACGCAGCACCGCTGACCTGCGCAGGGGTGACGACGTACAAGGCGGTCAAGGTCTCCGGCGTGCGCTCCGGGCAGCTCGTCGCCGTCTTCGGCATCGGCGGGCTCGGTCACCTGGCGCTGCAGTACGCGAAGATCGCCGGGGCCAGCGTCGTCGCGGTCGATGTGTCCGACGAGAAGCTAGCGCTGGCAAAGGATCTCGGGGCCGACTATGTGGTCAACGCACTTGCGGACGATCCGATCGTGGCGATCGGAGCGCTCGGTGGAGCCCACGCGGCCATCACCACCGCCGTCGCACCGGCGATCTTCGAGCAGGCATTCGGCTCGCTGCGCCGCGGTGGCACGCTGGTTCTCGTCGCGCTGCCGCCGGACAATTCGGTCACCCTGCCGATCTTCCAGACCGTGCTGAACGGGCTGACCGTGGTGGGCTCGATCGTCGGCACCCGACAGGATCTCGCCGAGGTGTACGCCTTGCACGCATTGGGCCGGACCAGGGTGATCCGGGAGACCCGCAAACTGGACGACGTCAACCAGTGCTTGTGCTTCGAAGAGGTGCTCAAGGGCGAGGTGGCCGCCCGGATCGTGTTCGATCTCCGTTGAGTCCAGTGCAGTCGCCCGCCGCCGGCCGGGCCCCGGTCGATCGGGTTCGGCGGCGGCCGCGCACATTTCCCCGGAACGTGCCGCGGCGAGGGACAGCCGGTAGGGTCAGGGCCCGCATCGTCCTGACCTGCGCCGAAACTCCGTTCGTCCAATCGTCGCGTCGAGAAGGCCCATGCACTCGGGTTTGGTAGTGGCCCCGGATCTGCCCGCTCCCGACGGCTGGCCGACCACGCCGGCCGGCGCACCGAGTTCGGCCGACCGGACCAGGGCATCGGAGAGTGTCCCGCCGTCTGGTGGACAAATTCCTGGCCATGTACAGACCGATGGTCGCCTCGCCGCACTGCGGACCCCCTGGCCGTTGCTGCCGACGGCGACCGTTGCCCGAGCCGG
>JBBQJM010000562.1:0-1773 GCA_038325895.1 Mycobacteriales bacterium | reverse complement strand
ACCGCGCCGACACCGCCGACAAGGTGATCGCGTTGACCTTCGACGACGGCCCGAACGAGCCATACACCTCGCAGATCGCCGACATCCTGGCCCGGGCGGGGATCAAGGCCACGTTCTTCCAGGTCGGAGAATGCGTCGACCGGTACCCGCACGTCACCGCCCGGCTCGCCCGCGACGGCCACGTCATCGGCGACCACAGCCACTCGCACCGCTTCACCCGCTGCCTGACCGCCCACACCCAACGGTCACAGACCCAGGCGGCGCAGCAAACGCTCACCCGGGCACTCGGTCAAACCCCCGCGTTGTACCGACCGCCGTGGCTGCTCCGCACACCAACCCTCCCGGCCGTGCTGCGCCGGCACGGGCTCGCGCCGGTCTCCGGCGAGTTCTGCCACGCCCTCGAGGTCTTACAGCCGCCGCCGCAGCGGATCGCCCGGCGCGCGCTGGCCAAAGCCCGGCCCGGCGCGATCCTGATCTTCCACGACGGCTTCGACGCCCACGGTGGAAACCGCGCGAACACCGTCGCCGCCGTACCTATCGTGATCACCGAACTGACCCACAGGGGCTATGCGTTCGTCACCATCGACGACCTGCTCGGCATCCCCGCCTACCAGCCAGAGCACACCTCATCTCACTGAGATCCCCGCCGCGGTGATCGGTGGCGGCAGCTGATCGACGGAAATTTTCGCCGGTCGCCACCAGCCACGACTGGTTGCGCCGAGGGCGCCGAGCCACCCGCCGGCAGCGGCGGAGGGTTGTCGGTTGGGTTCGGCGGAGCGGGCCGATCTGGTGGGTCGATCAGGCCGCGAGGCGCGGCTTCGGTGGGGGCCGACCAGGATCTCGCCGCTTCAGTAGTGCGCCGCGCGGAGGGGGTCTGCCGCGACGCCGGGCTCTGCGGCTCAGCGGCTGGTCAGTGGTGGGCCGCCCGGGGTGTTCGGGCGGCCGGCGGCCGGGTCGGCGGTCGTGAGGTTGGGTGGCGCTGCCCGGGTCGCAGAGCACAGGCCGGCCGTGGGACCAGCCAGCCACTGCCGGTGAAACGTCGACTCGTGAAACTGAGGTCCGGCCGTTGCGTCATCGGCGAGGCGGCCGGCCGGCAAGCGGTGGCATCGGCTCACTCGGAGTCCGGTCACGGTGGTGACTTTGTCGGATGATCCCGCTGACGGTGCGTCATCACCCGGATTTGGGACGTCGCGTGGCACTCTCGGACTGCGATCGCGCGTCCGTTATCAGCCTCCCGGGGATGGCCGGCCGTTCGATCCGCGGGACGGTCGTCCAGGTCGCGCGGGCATTCCGGATCGGCGCCTCGTCCCAATCAGGTCGGCGGAGTATTGCCGTCAGGGGTCGGCGTCCGGTCGCCGCTGACATCGTCCGGGTCGCATCCGTTGCGGCGCAATCGTCGGCGGTTGTTGTCAGGGCGTCGGGGTCAAGTGGACTGGTCGGCGTGGCTGCCGGCGGTGTATTTGTCGCCGTTCACGCGGCGGCGAGGACCCCTCCGGGAAGGGCAGCGGAGGACCCCGGGATGTGCCCGAACCCGATCCGGCCTTGGCTCATCGGGCCGGCGGCCACCGGGGGCGTCGTGGGCAACCGATCCTGGCCGGACCGCCGAAGAGGTGGCTGGCCGCCGCCGAGGGTTGCCCCGTTCATCGCCGGCGTGGATGTGGCCGCTTGCAGGACGTTTGTGCGGCCCGCGCGGTGGTTCAGGGGGGTGGCAGTCGTTGGAACACGTCGAGGATGAACTCGGGTTCTTGGTGGGTGGTTTGTTGGGCGAGGTGG
>JBBQJM010000561.1:0-1793 GCA_038325895.1 Mycobacteriales bacterium | reverse complement strand
CACGGGAGGCGCACCGCTGCGCCCGCCGAAGCCGACGGCCACCCGGATGCGCGAGGGGCACAGGGCGTCCCACCCTACGGTCCTCGGCCGAGACCCGGGCCGCGCGGCCCACGACTCGCCGGGCGGGCCGAATCTGCACGCTCACTCCGACGACGTGCCTGACCACCCGGCCGGAAACGCGCAGCGGCCTACTCCGGCGAGTGCGGCCGATCGGTCAGGTAGCGGATCATCTGCGTCGGCGGCAGATGGCGGTAACACACCTGGTACACCCCTTCGGTGATCGGCATGTCGACCTGGTGACGCAACGCCAGATCGCGCACCGAGCGGCAGCTCACCACGCCCTCGGCCACCTGCCCGCCGGTCGCCTCCATCGCCGCCTCCAGCCCGATCCCGGCCGCCAGCCGGCCGCCGAGGGTGCGGTTACGGGACAGCGGGGACCAGCAGGTCGCCACCAGATCACCGAGCCCGGCCAGCCCGGCGAAGGTCGCCGGCTGCGCCCCCAACTCCACCCCGAGCCGGCTGACCTCGTTCAGCCCGCGGGTGATGAGCGAGGCGGCGGTGTTCAACCCGAGCCCGAGGCCATCGGCGATCCCGCAGGCCAGTGCGATGATGTTCTTGCCGGTACCGGCGATCTCGGCCCCGATGACGTCGGTGATCGTGTACGGCCGGAAATAGGAATTCGCGCTGGCCACCTGAACGGCGACCGCCCGGTCGTGATCGGTGCAGGCGAGCACGGTGGCGGTCGGCCGACCCAGCGCGATCTCGACCGCCAGGTTCGGCCCGGTGAGCACGACGATCCGCCGGGGATCGACCTGACCGACCCGCTCGATGACCTCGCTCATCCGTAACCCGGTGCCGATTTCGACGCCCTTGGCCAGCGAAATGATCGGTACCTCCGCGGGCAGCAAGTCGCGGAACACCCGCAGGTTCTCCCGCAACGCCTGACTCGGCACGCCCAGCACCACCGCGTCGACGTCGGCCAGCGCGGCGTCGAAATCAGAGGTGGCCGTGACGGTCTCCGGCAGTTCGATGCCCGGCAGGTAGTCGTCGTTGACGTGCTTGGCGCGGACGGACCTGGCGACGGAATCCCGGCGCGCCCACAGCGTCACCGAACGACCCGCATCGGCCAGCACCTTGGCGTACGTGGTCCCCCAGGAGCCGGCACCGAGAACTGCGACGTGCTCGATCGGCCTGACGGGTGCGGTCAATGGGTCCCCTCGTCGCCGGATGGCGGGCGGCCCGCCGGCGGAGGGGAGGCACTCTCGGCGGGGTCGGAGGCGGCGGCCGCATCCTTCTCGGCCTGCCTGCGCGCCAGCCGCTCGGCCTTCTTCAGATCGAAGTACTCCTTGGGCGGCGTCTCATGACGGATCTCGGCAACCAGATCGCGCAGCGAATCCATGATCAGCAATGTGGCGTCCCTGATCGCCCTGGTGTCGACCGCGCGGGAGCGGAGTTCGGTCAGGTCGATCGGATCGCCGATCACGATGTGAATGTCCTTGCGCGGCAGCGGATGGAACCGGCGACCTTCGACGTAGGAGGTGTACACCTGATGAGTCCCCCAGTGCGCCATGGGGATCACCGGGAAGTCGCCGCTGAGTGCCAACGCGCCGACACCTGGCCGCGGCTTCATCGGCCAGTGATCGGGGTCGCGGGTGACCGTGCCCTCCGGGTAGATCAGCACCAGCTTGCCGTTGCGCAGGGACTCGGTCGCCTTTCCCAGGCTCGCCTGGCCGGCCCCGGCTCCGGCGCGTTCCACCGGGATCTGTTCGGACCCGGCCAGCGCACCGCCCAAC
>JBBQJM010000560.1:0-1802 GCA_038325895.1 Mycobacteriales bacterium | reverse complement strand
TCGGTGGAGATCGCCACCGGCCAGCTGTCGGTCTGTTCCCCGGCCCGCCGGAGTTTGCGCAGCAGGTTGACGTTCGCGGTCGACACGATCGCCAGCCGCCAGTCCGGCCGGTACAGCGGACTCTTGGCCTTGCCGTCATCGACCCTGGCGAGCCGCCCGACGGTGCGTTTGTAGACCTCCTTGACGGCCCGCAACACCACCGCGGCGTCGGTGTCCCCGGCGGCGGCCGCCGTCATCATCGCGATCCGCGCGTCCCTGACGACCTGGTACCACTGGTCGAAGTAGCGGCGCGTCGTCCCGGCCCACGTGTAGGCCTCCAGGATCTCCGGTTGCTGGCCGAGTTCCTCGGTGAGGTACCGGAGCACCGGCGTCGGGTACCAGGCGGTGGTGCCGGGAAGCTGCCCCGCGGGCCGGGTGATGTCCGGTAGCCGCCAGTCGTCGGCCTCACCCGGTTTGATCCGCCACAGACCGGCGATCTTCGGGTTGAACGGCGTTCCGTCACGGTGATACTCCGGTGCCCCGACACCAACCTCGGTGGCGCCCTGAGCGGCCAGGTACATGGCGTTGGCGTCGTAGGCGTGGATCCATCCTCGTTGGCCCTCGGCGCCGTCGGCGCGCCGGCACCACAGGATCGCCGTGTTCGGCACCCGGCCGGGGTCACGCAGCATCGGCGGTGGGGGAGCGACGTACTCGGTGGCCGCGAGCGGTGCCCGACCGGACGTCGCCCGCGGTGACCGCAGCTGGCGCAGCAACGTCAACCCGGTGGATCCACCGCCGGCCATCCAGGTCACGCCCAGGGCGTCGGCGACCAACTGGATCCGCCTAGCCAACACATCCGCCGTCGGGTCGTCGGCGGTCAACGCCTTCGAGTCGTCGAAGGCACCCATCAGCGGCACCAGAACGATCTGCACGCTGACCGACGGCCGGGTCTCGGTCTTGGGCCGCCACACCCTGGTCCACACCCGCAGCTGGTTGTCCTGGGACAGATTCCACCCGGCAGCGACCGCGACCGCGGCCGCCGCCTTTCCGCCGCGCCTGGCCGCGTCCGATGCGGCATCGGGGTCGGCGACGTCGACATCGCTGTCCACGGTGATGCCAAATCGGGTCATGCCTTCGCTGGTCAGCAGCAGCTGGGCGGGGGAGGGCAGGACGTACTTGCCGCCGCCGTGTCCCAGGCGCAGCTCCGCCGCCAGCTCCGCCAGCTGCCCGAGGTGCGTGAGCTCAGCGCCCAGGTGCACCCGGGCGCCGTCGGGAAGTACCAGCTCGTCGCCGGTGATCACGGCGCCGGCCGCCAGCCACCGCTCATCCGGACGGCGGCTAACCGTCGGCGCGGCGGCCCGGTGGGTCGCCGCCGGGGCGGGTGCAGCGGGCTCAACGTCCGCCGCGGCCCTGAAGAGCGGCAGTTCAGGATCCGCCGACTCGGCGACCTCCGCCTGCTCGGGCGGATCGACGTGGACCACTGGGTCTGCGGCCGCGGAGTGATCAGCTGGTTCGGCCGTCTCAGGGTCCGGAACCGTCGTGGTCGGGGTGGCCGGGTCTGCGTGGGGGACAGGAGTGCCTACCGGGGAGTCCGGTAGCCGCCAGGGCACAGGGAACGGTGTGACCGGGCCACCGCTCGGATCCTTGTCGTCGTCGGTGTCGTCGTCGTCGCCGTCCAGCACCGCGCGGAGCATCACCCAGACCCATTGCTGCACGGATGAGATGCGCCGGTTCGCGCTGCGATCACCCGAGCCGTTCGCGCTGATCCAGCCGCGGCCCGCCATCGCCGCGCCCAGGCTGACCGAGGTGTGCGGGAAGGTTTC
>JBBQJM010000559.1:0-1803 GCA_038325895.1 Mycobacteriales bacterium | reverse complement strand
GTGCGCGTTGTTCCCCCGGCCGCAGTTGCGTGATCAGCTGCGGGACCTGCTGGGCGTCGACGTCGATGCCGAGCCGCATCGGTACACCGTCGTGCCCGAGGGCATCGACCTGGCCGTCAGCGAGGCGGCGCGGACCGAAGCGGAGCTCGTGTCGGGCGTCGGCCGGCCTCCGCCGACGGTTCACGTTGCGGCGATCACGGGCCAGTTGCCGCCCGCGCTCGCCGAGCTGCGGGAGCTGATCGCCGACCTGCCTGCCGGGCGTCAAGGGCTGCCGCTCGCGCTCAGTGTGGGCCGGCTGGACCGCGTCAAGGGGATGGCCACGGTGGTGGAGGGGTGGGCCGCCGATCCCGATCTGTGGCGACGCTGCAACCTGGTGATCGTCGGCGGCGACCTGCACCACCCCAGCGGCGTCGAGCGCGGCCAGCTCGACGCGATCGACGTCGTGATCACCCAGCACCCCGACGCTGCCAGTGGTCTGGTACTCGCTGGCCACTGGCCCAACAGCGTGGTGGCACGGTGGATGGCGGCCGCGCAGACGGGGCTGGGCGCCGCGATCGCCCCGGCCGGTGTCTATGTCTGCGGCAGCCTGAAGGAGGAATTCGGGTTGGCGCTGATCGAGGCGCTCGCCGCGGGGCTGGTGGTGGTCGGCCCGGACGCGGGTGGACCGGCGACCTACATCGACGAGGGTGTCACCGGATTTCTGGTCGACACCAGATCGCCGCGCGCGGTCGCCGCGGGGATGACGCAGGCCCTGGATCTGGCCGCCGATCCCGGCGCGGCGGGGCGGGGCGCGCGGGCCAGGCAGCTGGTTCGGGACCGCCACACCATCCAGGCGATGGCCCGCATCCTGTCCGGGATGTACACAGACATCTCCGCCCCGGTAGCCGGATGACCCGGCGCGCGCAGTCACACGGCCGGCGATCACCCCGGACTACGCCAGCCGCCTGCTGCCGGTGGCCACCCTGGCGACCGCCTGACGCGACGCCGGAGAACCCGCGGCGGTAGCCACCGGACCGGCGACCAAGACCATCGTCGATTCGTTCGGCTTCGCGTGGACCCCCACCTGCGGCTGGGACGCGCGTCGAACCCCGGCCTCATCCGGGCGGCCCAGTGCGATGGCACAGCGCTCAGCAGGAACGGCCCGACGGCGTGGCGGCGTGTGCGTGCCGATCCACACTGCCTATCCAGGGACACCCATGTTCGAGGTGGGTGGTGAAGGTGAGCGTGCCGCTCGAGGAGTTGACGCTCTGTGTCCGTGGCGGCTGCTGACATCGCGTCGCCGACGACCGGGTCGGAGTGGTAGGTGCTGCCAGTCGTGCCTGGCTTTCTGGGGACGACTACACACCGAACAGGGTCGGTCACCTCCGCCGAGTTCACCGCCCAACTGGATGCGGTCGATCTGATGGCGGTTCCCGTCAACCAGCGCCACCCGCGGGATCGGTCAGTCAGCGTTGATCGGCGCCGCCCTGGACTCGGTCGACCTCACCAACGCCGCCGTCGAGACTGCCGACCCGCCACAGCCATCGGCGCGCCGCGGTCGTCCGCGTAAAGCGGCGGCAGCGCCCGCCCCGAAGTAGCGGTTTCACCTGCGTCGAACCGGATTGCCGTATCCGGGTAGCGTCGCATTCGCATCCAGCCGGCTTTGTTTACCGGTATCTGGTTTGTCCGAGCCTCCAGCACACTGCCCGGGGCCGACTGGACCACTGAAGGAGTGCAACCGTGACCGAGCTTCGTTCCGTGCCGCAACAGCAGTCGAGCTTCGCTGATCTCGCCCGTGAAGTGTGGTCGTATCTGACGGAGCGT
>JBBQJM010000558.1:0-1809 GCA_038325895.1 Mycobacteriales bacterium | reverse complement strand
GCCCAGGCGCTGCGCGTTCGAGTCCCGACCGTTGCGGGAGCTGGATGCGCCCTTCTTGTGTGCCATGGAATCAGTGCCCTTCTCGCGAAATCAGCCGGCGTCGGCGGCCGAGGAACCGGCCGTGCCGAGGGAGATACCGGTAACCTTGATCTGCGTCAGCGGCTGACGATGGCCCTGCCGCTTGTGGTACCCGGTCTTGTTCTTGAACTTGTGAATGACGATCTTCGGGCCCTTGGTGTGGGCGACGACCTCACCGGAGACGGTCACCTTCGCCAGGGTTTCGACCTCGGTGGTGATCTTCGGGCCGTCGACGAGGAGTACGGCCGGCAGGGTCACGGCCGCGCCAGGCTCACCCTCGAGCTTCTCGATCTCGATGACGTCACCTTCGGCGACCTTGTACTGCTTGCCGCCGGTCTTGACGATCGCGTACATCGTGGACGCGCCTTCCTGCCTGTCGTGGTGCCGGGGTCTCCGGGCGTTGGTCTGTTGCTGTCGTTCTCAGTTCGGCTACTGCTGGGTGCACCGGCGGGTCCAGAGCCGCCGACACTCGCCACTACCACCCTCTGGGCCACCATCGGGTGTCAGACGATCAGTATCAGCTGGCATCAGGACAGGCCCCCGACGGACCCCGCTCTCGCGCAGGCATCCGTCCGTGCGACACGAACCAAACCAGGGCAACGCAAAGCTCGCTGCGCAGCAGCGTGCCGAACGACCACGATACGCGCCGCGGGGCGGGAGGGGCAAACTGCGGGCCAGGTGACCTGGATCAGACAGCGGTTCAGACGGCGCGGATCAGGCTGTTCAGACAACGGGCACCGACTCGTCGGCATGATCGGGATGATCCTCATGCTCGGTCTGCTCGGTCTGCTCGGTCTGCTCGGTCTGCTCGGTCTGCTCGGTCTGGCCCTCGTTGATCCGGTCGACGGGGATCGGCGCAGCGGCGGGGCCGGCCGGCCGCCGAGCCGCGCGACGCCGCACCGGTGCCGCAGCGGCAGCAGCGGGCTCGGACCCGCTGTCGCCGCTATCGTGCGGGCTCGCTCCACCGCTCACGGTCTCGTTGGCCGCCTGGTCCACCGCATCAGTCCCGGGATAGGGGCTGTCTTCACCAGGGTCCGCGCTGACCTGTCGCAGGATGATGTCCACAGCCTCGGTGGCACCGGTCGGAGCACCGGCCGGCCGGCCCGCCGCCCGCCTGCCGCGACGCGGCTGCCGAGGTTGCTCCGGTGCCGCGGTGTGCACCGGCGCGCTGGCGGCGGCGCCTTCATCGGCCGCTGCGCTCTGCTGAGCGTTGTCGGTCTGGTCGGTCTGGTCGGTGTTGTCGGTGTTGTCAGCGTTCTGACCGGTCAGCACATCGACTTCCAGCACGTCACCGTCGACAGCTCCGTCGAGCGCGTCAACGCTCACCCCGACAACGTCGGCATCGGTGTCCGGCCCCGCGTCGTCTCCCGGCGAACCGTCGGTCCGGTCGCTGTCACGCCGACCTCTCGGCACCACCTCGAGATCGTCATCGTCGACGTCACCACCGAGCAGGGCCGGCGGCGGCTTCGGGCCACGCGGATCGGGCTTGCGCCCGAGGGCGTGCTGCACTCTGGTGACCACGTCCTCCGTGGGCTCCGCATCACGCCCGCGGTTGCGGCGGCTCTTGCCGGAACGCCGCTCGGCCGGCGCGTCCTCACCAGGGGTGAGCTCGATCGGCGCGTCGTGCAGGATGATGCCGCGCCCACCGCAGTGCGGGCAGGGCTCGGAGAAGGCCTCGAGCAGGCCGGTGCCCATTCGCTTGCGCGTCATCTGCACCAGCCCGAGGGAGGT
>JBBQJM010000557.1:0-1828 GCA_038325895.1 Mycobacteriales bacterium | reverse complement strand
ACCTGGTCGCCCACGGCGCCGGGGCCGTAGGTGAAGAAGGCGCTGATCTCGCCGTCGCTGTAGAGCTTCTCGACGGCGCTCTGGGACTGCGGGTAGGTTTGTCCGCCTCGCCACAGGGACCCGGCGATGTCCTTCAATCGTGGCCACAGCTGCGCGGTGGCATTGGTGTATTTGGTCTCGTCGAACGGTCCGGACAGGGTTGCCGGGCCGCCGATGGTGTCGTACAGGATGGTCCGCACGGCCATCGAACCGGTGAAGTCCGGCGGTGCCGGGTAGGTGAACTGGCCGGGGTTCGCCCGGGCCCAATCGAACAGGTTGGACATCGACGCGACGTCGCCGGTGTCGAGTTTGGCGCTGTCATAGACCAGGGCCGAGTCGGCCTGCTGCCACACGGCCTCGCAGCCGTTGACCGGGATACCGAAGTCGTTGGCGACGGCGAGGTCGGTGAAGTCGACGAACTGGGAGTTCGGCAGAGTCTTGTCCCACCCGCAGGACCACAGGTTGGCCTGCACCCCGGTGGCGAAGTTCTCCCCGTTGACCCAGATCGCGTCCACCGACCCGTCGCTGGTGCGGCCGGCCTGTACCTCGCCGAGCACCTTGTTGACCGCGTCGACCGTGTCGGTGATCTTCACCTGGTTCAGCGTGACGCCCACCTTGCCGAGCTGGTCGGCGACGTAGCCGGCGACGAAGGCGTTGAGGGTGTCGTCACCGCCGTACATGTACCAGTTCACGGTCTGCCCGTTCGCCTGCGCCAGCACCGTGTCCCAGTCCGACTCCGCAGACGTCACCGCGGCGGTCTCGGACGTCGTCGGGGATGTGACGGTGCCGGCTGAGGTGCACGCGGTGACCGTCAGGACCAGCGCCGCTATCAGAGCGGCAATGCGCGCTGGGCGGGCGTGAGCGAAACGGGGAGGGCGCATCAGGTGTCCTGTCTTGCGGTGGCTGGGGTGCCCGGCGTCGGGTGGTCGGACGCCGTCCGGTCGGTGCCGGGTCGGCGCAGGATCTGCACGCCGTACCCGATTCGTTGGGCCGCGGTCACCGCGACGGCGGCGGCGAACACCCACGCGATGAGCGCGGCGTGGGCGGGGAACAGGCAGAACAGGACGTACACGACGACGGTTTCGGTGCCCTCGGCCAGTCCGCCGACGAACCGCAGCGACCGTCCGTCACCCACATCACCGCCGCCCTGAACGCCGCGGCCCCGACCACTGCCGTCCTGATCACTGCGGCGGCGTTCGATCAGCGACGACAACGCCAGGAACGCGGTCCCGGACACGTAATAGGCGGTCAGCAGCGCCAGCGCCGCGACCCGGGCGTCCGGCACGGCCACCGCGACAGCGAGGACGAATCCGGCATAGATGCTGAAGTCGGCGACGATGTCGAGGAACCCGCCGAGATCCGTGACACCGCGGCGCCGGGCGACCGGGCCGTCCAACCCGTCCAGCAGTCGGTTCACCAGCCACAGCACCAACCCGAGGGTCCACTGCCCGAACCCGACCGCCACGCAGGCACCGACCCCGGCGACCCACCCGGCGCCGGTCACCGCCAGCGGCCGCACCCCGGCCGCGGCCAACCAGCCGCCGACGGCGTCCAGGGCAGGGGCCAGCAGTCGCCGGGCCGGCCGGTCAAGCATCGACACCCGCCCGGGCGGTGCGGGTGCTACCGGGGGAGTGCCGGATCCGGTTGTTCGTGACCGGGGCCAGCGGGAGGAGCTTGCGGAGCGCGAGGTTCTCCTGCGGGTCCAGCACGCCGTGCTGTACGCAGGCCGGGACGAGTTCACCGGTTTCGGGGTGCGCCATCGCATACGAGCAGGCCTGCAGCCGTTTCC
>JBBQJM010000556.1:0-1852 GCA_038325895.1 Mycobacteriales bacterium | reverse complement strand
GCCAGGCGGCGGCGCCCACCGGCGCCCTGCCCACCGGCCGCAACGAAGGCCGCAGACGCCGTCAGCGGGGCGCGGAGTCCACCCTCCCCGCGACGCGATCCATCCCCGCACCGGCCCAGCTCCCCGCTTTCGCGCCCGCCGATCCGGGCCAGGAGGGCCTCAGCTTCGCCGAGCTGGGCGTTCCGACCAGCCTCATCCCGGCCCTCACCGGGCTGGGCGCGGTCGACCCGTTCCCGATTCAGTCCGCGACCCTGCCCGCCACATTGGCCGGCCGGGACGTGCTGGGCCGCGGGAAAACCGGTTCGGGCAAGACCATCGCCTTCGCCATCCCGCTCGTCACCCGGCTCACCGGCGGGCAGCGCACCCCGCGCCGGCCGCGCGGGCTGATCCTGCTGCCGACCAGGGAACTCGCCCTGCAGGTACAACGCACTGTGGAGCCACTGGCGCAGGCCGCCGGGCTGCGGACCGTGGTGGTCTTCGGCGGCGTCGGCTACGGCAACCAGACCGCGGCATTGCAGCGCGGCGTCGACATCGTGATCGCCTGTCCCGGCCGGTTGGAAGACCTGATCAGTCAACGGTTCTGCGACCTCGGCGCGGTCGAGGTGACCGTGCTCGACGAAGCGGACCACATGGCCGATCTCGGCTTCCTGCCCGGTGTTCGGCGCATCCTGCGCGCGACACCCGCTGGCGGTCAACGGATGCTGTTCTCCGCGACGCTGGACAACGGGATCTCTGTGCTGGTCAACGACTTCCTGACGAACCCGGTCCTGCACGCGGTGGACGACGCGACCTCACCGGTCTCAGCGATGAGCCACCACGTGTTCGCCGTCAGCTCGGCCGAGCGCACCCAGGTGATCAGGGAACTGGCCGCCGGAAAGGGCCGCCGGTTGCTGTTCACCAGGACCAAGCACGGCGCCAAGAAGTGGGCCGCCACGCTGAGCAAGTACGGCATCCCGGCGGTCGACCTGCACGGCAACCTGTCACAGGGCGCCCGCGAACGCAACCTGGCCGCGTTCTCCACCGGTTCGGCCAAGGTGCTCGTCGCCACCGACATCGCCGCCCGCGGCATCCATGTCGACGACATCGAACTGGTCGTCCATCTGGACCCGCCGACCGAGCACAAGGCCTACCTGCACCGCTCCGGGCGCACCGCCAGGGCCGGAGCCGGCGGCACGGTCGTGACCGTCATGCTCCCCGAGCAGGCCGCCGACGTACGCAAGTTGATGAAGCAGGCTGGAATCGCCGCCGCCACCATTCCCGTCACGCCGGGGCACCCGGCGATCAACAAGATCGCCGGCTGACCGAAGTATTCCCAGCTGACCGGGCTGACCGCACCGACGGCGGGGTCAGCTCGGCCAGAGTTCCTCCGCGGGAGCCAGCGGAGCGAAATATGCCTGCACCTGCTCGTTGCTGACGTCCTCCAGCCGCGGGGGGTCCCAGCGTGGCCCTCTGTCGCGGTCGATCAGGCGTGCCCGGATCCCCTCGGCGAGGTCGTGGTGGTGCAGGAACCTCACGCACACCCGCAGGTCCTGCGCCAGCACTTGGTCCAACGTCATCGAGGCTGCCCGCCGCACCGCGGCGAGGGTGACCTTGAGCGACGTCGGGGCCATCGTCGACAGGTGCTCGCCGGCCTCCTGTGCCGCTCGAGCCGAATGCTCCAGCAGCCGCCGCAGGATCGTGCCGGCGTCGTCGCCGGCGTAGCACTCGTCGATCCAGCCCCGCTGGAACTGCATGGTCGACTGCGGTGGATGCTCCCCGAAATCGGCCAGGTCGGCAATATCGGCACTGCCGGCCGGCCCGTTCAATACGTTCGCCCGTAGCTGCTCGGTCAGCGCCGGCAGCCGGTCCGCCG
>JBBQJM010000555.1:0-1895 GCA_038325895.1 Mycobacteriales bacterium | reverse complement strand
GTGTGTGCCGAATATTTGACCCGACCCCCGACCGTGGCCTGCCCCGCCCGGTCAGCTCTCCGGGATGGCCCGGATCTGGCTCGCGTCGACCGCTTCGCCGATCCGATCCAGCAAATCCTGACCCGGCACACCGTCAACCCGCAGCACCATGATCGCGGCGTGGCCGTCGAGCTCCTGGGAGATCTGCGCCGCCTCGATGTTGACCTGCGCCTCGCCGAGCAGCGCCCCGATGGTGCCCATCACGCCGGGCCGATCGGCGTACGCGGCGATCAGCAGGCTCCCCTCGGCGCGGAGGTCGAAGTGCCGGGAGTTGATCTCGATCAACTTGGCGACCTGGTTCTCGCCGGACAGCGTGCCGGAGACGGTGCGCGACGCGCCGTCGGGCATCGCCGCCCGCAGCGTCACCGACGAGCGGTAGTCGCCGGTTTCCTCGGTGGATGTGCCGGAGAGCGTCAGGCCGTGCTCGGCCGCCAGCGCCGGGGCGTTGACGAAGGTGACGGCCTCGGTGATCACGCTGCCGAAGATCCCGCGGACCGCCGCAAGTTGCAGGATCGAGGTGTCCTGACCGGCCAGATCACCGCGCACCTCGACGACCAGGTGGCTGGGGACCCCACCGGCCACGGCGGTGAGGATGGTGCCCAACCGGGAGACCAGCGGAATCCAGGGCCGCAGCTCGTCGGAGACCGGGCCGGCGGCCTGCACATTGACGGCATCGGGAACGAAATCGCCGCGCAGCGCCAGCTTCACCGATCGGGCCACCGCAGTTCCGGCCTTGTCCTGCGCCTCTGCGGTGGAGGCCCCCAGGTGCGGGGTCAGCACGGTGTTCGGGGCGGTCCGTAGCGGGTTGTCCGGTCCGAGCGGTTCGGTGGCGTAGACGTCGATCCCGGCGCCGGCGACCCGGCCCTCGGTCAGCGCGTCGGCCAGCGCCTGCTCATCGATGAGGCCACCGCGAGCCGCGTTGACGATCAGCACACCCGACTTCACCGTCGCCAATTCCACGGCCCCGATGAGTCCGAGCGTCTCGGGGTTCCGAGGCAGGTGGATCGAGATCACATCGGAGGTGGCCAGCAGCGTCGGCAGGTCCACCAGCCGAACACCGAGGGCGGCGGCCCTGGCCGGCTGCAGGTAGGGGTCGTAGGCGATGACGGTGGTGCCGAACGCGGCCACCCTGGCCGCGAACAGCTGCCCGATCCGGCCGAGGCCGACGACGCCGACCGTCTTCTCGGCCAATTCCACGCCGGTGAACTTGCTGCGCTTCCACTCCCCCGCGCGCAGCGAGGAGTCCGCGGCCGGGATCCTCCTGGCCACCGCCAGCAGCAGCGCCAGCGCATGTTCGGCTGCCGTGATGATGTTGGACTGCGGTGCGTTGACCACCAGCACGCCCTTGGCGGTGGCGGCCGGAACGTCGACGTTGTCCAGCCCGATGCCGGCTCGGGCCACCACCTTCAGGTTGGGTGCGGCGGCCAGCGCCTCGGCGTCCACCTGAGTGGCGGATCGGATCAGGATCGCGTCTGCCTCCTTGAGCGCGGGCAACAGCGCCCCGCGGTCGGCACCGTCCACGTTGCGGATCTCGAACTCGGTCCCGAGAACGTCGAGGGAGGACGGGGCGAGCTGTTCTGCTATCAACCCCCCGGGCTTGGGCACAGCGAGTCATCTCCGTTATCTGAGGGGGGCCCCGGCGCCGGTACGCGTTGGGGACGGCCGGGGCGACAGGCCAAGGTCCCCCCCGGCTGGGCACCGAAACCGTTCGACTGTCTCTCTCGACCGATAGTCGCCGGCGCCCGGCAGACAATCCTAGCCGGGCACGGATGGGTGATTCACACGCACGGCGGTATCACGGCGGCCGATTTCCGTTCCTGGGGGATGTTCTGAGGCGTTATTTTCCCTTTGACACC
>JBBQJM010000554.1:0-1951 GCA_038325895.1 Mycobacteriales bacterium | reverse complement strand
CATCCCGTCGGCGATCCAAGACACGGCCAGCGTCACGTATCCCTGTGACGTCGGCGGAACCGTCCAGACATCAAGGCCCCAGGCCCGCACGCGCAGAGGTGTCTCCCACCCCGCGCACGACCGGGCAAGGTCGTCGATGGTGAACAACCCGCCGCCCAGCTCGATCAACCCGGCGCCGAACGCCCCGCCGAAGAACGCCTCCCGCCCACCCTCGACGATCGCGTCGAACGCGCGGGCCAGCAGCGGGCGTCGTACCACGTCACCCGCCCGCACCGGACCGGACTGGAAGTAGTCCTCGGCGCCCGGCACTCCCGCGATCCCGCGCACCGCCCTGCTCAGCAGCGGGGACGCGGGGAACCCGGACACCGCATAGTCCCAGGCGGGTGCCAGTACCTCGGCCAGCGGCAGCCGGCCGAACCGATTGTGCAGCGCGAGCCAGCCGTCCACACACCCGGGCACGGTGGCCGAGCGGACGTCACCCAACATCGGCATCTCGTCGAAGCCGTCGGCCCGCAGACGGGCAGCCGACGCACCGGACCCCGCACGCCCCACCGACGCCAGGGCGGCAGGCGATGGCCCACCGGTATGCACGAGCGCGAAAAGGTCGCCGCCCATGCCGCACATGTTCTGGGTGGTGACGGCGAGCACGGCGCTGGCGGCCACCGCGGCATCTGCCGCACTCCCGCCTTCACGGAGCACCGCGACGCCGGCGGACGAGGCGAGGTGGTCCACCGTGCACACCATCCCGTGTGACGACAGGACGGAGCGGTCGTCGGGAAATCCCATGGGCGGCAGGCTAACAGCGCCTCCGATCACTCCCGGGGATCACCCGCGAGAACTCGGGTCAGCTCTGCGGCTGCACCAGCACCGCCGTCGTCCTGGCCGGCACCGTCACGGTTCGCTGCCGTCGATGATCGTGCCGTCGCGCACCACCGGATCCGAACCGTTCGCCTGGATCGGGCTCAACCGCAGATCACCCGCGCCGGCAACCGCGACAGGCTGGTCGCTCGCCGAGGCGTTGAGGACCACCACGATCCTGGACAGGGCCGGGTCGACGTCGTCGCCGTCGGCCGCCGAGCCGCTGTCGTTCAGCGCCATCACGATCACCCCCGACGCTTGATCGGGACCGCCACCGAGGAACGTCAGCTTCTGCTGGATCTCCTCCACCGACCCCAACCGGAAAAGCGGTGACGAGAACCGTAGCTTCAGCAGGTCCTGTGCGGCGGCGGTCGCCGCCCGGTCGCGGTGCATCTGCACCCTGGTTGTGGTGTCGCCGCCCGGCGGATCGGCCAGCAGCACCACGTTCCGCGCGGTGGGCGCCCACAACGAGAACACCGGGCTGTCTTGCCGCCACGAGATCCCCAGCGTCCGTTGGGTTGCCCCGTGATAGAGGTCGTCCAGTACGCCGGGGATCTGCACCCCGGTGGCGTCGACGAGGCGGCCCAGGTCGTCATAGACGGCGACCACCACCTGCCCGCGCAGGATGTCCGACAACAGCTTTCGGTTGGTGGCGTCCTTGCCGCGCAGCCGCAGGGCGTCGTACCCGGCCAGTTGCGGCCACGCTGCGCCCACGTCGGCGACCCGCCCCGGCCGGGTCGAAGGTCAACGGGATCGACGATCCGCCGGTCACCGCCTCGGCGTCGACCTTCAGGCCTCCGGTGGGGGAATAGTGCAGCCGGAACGATGCCCCCTGGGCGGTGGTCGCGTCGTAGGGTGGATTCCAGGCCAGCAGCCCGCGCTGTATCCACTGCGCCTTGCTCTGCGTCAGGTCGGGGGTGCCCCCGGTGTTCGCCGCTGACGTCACGGTCAGCACATGACCGGTGGCGTTGTCGCTGAACGTGGTGATCGCGCCCTGGGGAACCGTGAAGGCGATGTTCGAGCCGCCCGGGGCGCCGCCTGTTCCCCAATTCTTGTCCCAGGACAGTCCCTCGGTCACCTTGGTTTCGTAGCT
>JBBQJM010000553.1:0-1953 GCA_038325895.1 Mycobacteriales bacterium | reverse complement strand
TCATCCCCTGGGCGTCGCCGCCACTGGTCAGCACCGCCAGCCGGACGGTGCGGGGGTCATCCATCGTGCTCTCCGATCATGATCGACAACGGTCCGGCATGCCGGGCTGCGCCAGTCAACCTTGGCAGGTCCCGCGGCGGCCGGCCCAGTCTGGATCATCTGACAGGTCGGGCGTTCCCGCCGCTCCACGATCACCTGGCGGCGCGCGCCTCAAGGACCGGATCCGACCGTGACCACCCATTCGGCCTACGGTCGCGCTACCCTGGGCAATTCACCTGGGACGGATGATGAGCATCGACCAACTGCGTTCCATCGCCCTGTTCGACGGGCTGACCGATGATCAGCTGCGCGAACTGCTCGCGGTGGGCGAAGAAGTCCGCTTCGACATCGGTGACGAACTGTTCACCGAGGCGCAGCCGGCCGATTTCTGGTGGCTGTTGCTTCAGGGCTCGGTCGATCTGCTGCGCCACGTCGGCCAGGAGGACACCAGGCTCGGCGTGATGTCGATCGCCGGGCAGTGGGCCGGCGGATTCCGGGCCTGGGACGAGCACGGCGTCTACATGGCAACCGGCCGCGGATCCTCCCCTGGCATTGCGCTGCGGGTACCCGCCGACAAACTGGCCGAGCGGGCGGACGCCTGGTTCCCGTTCGGCGCGCACCTGCTCAGGGGCCTGATCCACACCGCCCGGAACATCGAGACGATGGCGCGCCAGCGTGAGGCGCTGGTCGCCCTCGGCACTCTCGCTGCCGGGTTCGCCCACGAGATCAACAACCCGGCGTCCGCGGCCACCCGGGCGGCCGACGCGTTGGAATCCAGCTGTGAGGATCTGCAGTCCTCGCTGGGCAGGCTCGCCGAGCGGTCGATCACGGCCAGGCAGTTCATCGCCCTCGACACCCTGCGCCGTGGCATCGATCCGCCGGCCGCAGGGTCCGATCCGCTGGCGATCGCCGATCGGGAGGACGCGCTCTCGGACTGGCTCGCGAAGCGCGGGGTCGACCGGGACTGGTCATCGCTCCGCCGCTGGCGGCGGCCGGGCTCGACGTCGCCTGGTGCGAGAAGGCGGCCGACGTGCTCGGCGACGACGCCGGTGACGCAATCGGGCCCGGCCTGGAGTGGATCGCCAGCTATCTCTCGACCTCCGCCCTGCTGGCCGAGGTCAAGGAGTCGACCCGGCGAATCTCGGAGCTGGTCGCGGCGGTGAAGTCCTACTCGCAGATGGACCGTGCGTCGATGCAGTACACCGACGTCACCGAGGGCCTGGAGAGCACCCTGGTGATGCTGGGCCACAAGATGCCGACCGGGATCACTGTGGTCCGCGACTATCGCGCACAGCTACCCAGGATCGAGGCCAGCGCCGGCGAGCTGAACCAGGTGTGGACCAACCTGATCGACAACGCCATCGACGCCATCGACGGTGCGGGTCGGCTACGGGTGTCCACCCGGGTCGCCGACGACGGCGTCGTGGTCGAGATCGGTGACAGCGGAGCAGGAATGACCCCGCAGGTACAGGCGCACGCCTTCGAGCCGTTCTTCACCACCAAGGGTGTCGGAAAGTGGACCGGTCTCGGATTGGACATCGCCCGCCGGATCGTCGCCGAGCGGCACGGCGGGGAAATCACCATCGACGAGCGGCCCGGCGAGACGGTCTTTCGGGTCCGGCTGCCGCTGCGGGCGCCGGACAGGCGCTGAGCTGCCGCCCGACCCTGATGTGGGCGCGGTCAGTCACGCGGTGTCGACCTTTCCGGCAGCACGCCCGCGGCCCGCGCGGCCTCGCGGTAGGCGGCGGCCAGGGAGTGCACCGTCTCGTGGGCGTTGAGTCCGCTGGGATTGGGCAGCACCCACAGTTCGGCGCCGGCCAACCGCCGCGGCTGCCACCCGACCGTCACCGAACGATCACCGAACGCCTCGCGGTAGGCGGTGATGCCCAGTACCGCAACCACTTTCGGCTGGGT
>JBBQJM010000552.1:0-1961 GCA_038325895.1 Mycobacteriales bacterium | reverse complement strand
GGCCGCAGCGCGGGCCGCCGATTTCGACACGGTGCACAGCGCGGTCAACCGCACGCACCCGCCGAACCCTCGCCGGGTGCGGCGGCGCGGGCGGATCGACCGATCGTCAAGCCGCAGTCGGGACGGCCTCGGCCGCGGCGGTCGCCGGCTCCTAGCGCACGCTGCCCTGGCACGCACGAAGCTCGCGCCGGGTGCGCCAACCCGCTGCTGCAGCACGGGCATCGCTCCCATGCCGTGAGCAACGTCCCCGCGGCGGCGGGTGCATCGAGCAGCACCGCGCCCGACTCAGGGGAGGGTCAGCACCTCAGCGCCGGTGTCGGTCACCACCAGGGTGTGCTCGAACTGCGCCGTCCAGGACTTGTCCCTCGTGGTGACCGTCCAGTTGTCGTCCCACAGGTCCCAGTCGACGCCGCCAAGGGTGATCATCGGCTCGATGGTGAACGTCATGCCCCTCTCGATCACCGTCGACACGCTCGGCTCGTCGTAGTGCAGGATCACCAGCCCGGAGTGGAACGTGCGGCCGATGCCGTGGCCGGTGTAGTCGCGGACCACGCCGTAGCCGAATCGCTTGGCGTAGGACTCGATCACCCTGCCGATGACGTTCAGCTGACGACCCGGCGCCACCGCCTTGATCGCCCTGCGCAGGCATTCCTCCGTCCGCTCCACCAGCAGCCGGTTCTCCTCGGACACGTTGCCGGCCAGGTAGGTGGCGTTCAGATCGCCGTGGACTCCGTCGATGAAGGCCGTGACGTCGATGTTCACGATGTCGCCGTCCTGGATGACGGTGGCGTCCGGGATGCCATGACAGATCACCTCGTTCAGCGAGGTGCAGCACGACTTCGGGAAGTGCTTGTAGCCCAGCGTCGACGGGTAGGCGTGGTGGTCGCAGAGGTACTCGTGCACGATCCGGTCGACCTCGTCGGTGGTGACCCCAGGTGCCACCGCAGCGCCGCCCGCGGCCATGGCGCGGGCCGCGATCCGGCCGGCCACCCGCATCTTCTCGATGATCTCCGGCGACTGTACCCAGGGGTCGGTGCTCGGCCGCGGCTTGTCCCGACCCACGTACTCGGGCCGCGGGATGGATACTGGAACCGTGCGGATCGGGGTCGGCCTGCCTGGGGTCAGCGTGGTACGCAACATGGCACCGAGCCTACGGCGATTTGATGACACCGAGCCTACGGCGATTTGACGACACCGAGCCTACGGCGATTCGCCGGTCACGGCGCCGGCACCGCACCCAGGAACGCCTCGACCACCTGGTTGGTGCGGAGCGAATCCTCGCCACCGACAATGAGCGCGGCGAAGGCCATGTCGCCCCGGTAGCCCACGGTCCATGCGTGGGCATGGATCGTGCCGTCGGCGGCGGTGAACTCGGCGGTGCCCGTCTTGGCATGGACGTCGCCGAAGCCCTGCAGACCGGTTCCGGTGCCCTCGTCCACGACGGCGGCCATGTACTGCTGGATGGCTTGCTGGACCGGGGCCGCCCGAGCGGGTGCCGGCGCGTCGCAGGTGGTGGTGGTGCCCCTGATCAACACCGGCGTCGGCATCGTGCCGTTGGCCGCGGTGGCGGCGAGCAGCACAGCCGAGAACGGCGTGATCAGCGTGGTGCCCTGGCCGAATCCGTTCTCCGCCCGCTGCACCACCGAGGCGGCGGTGGGCACCTGCCCGGTCAGCGTGGTCATGCCGTTGATGACGAAATCCAGCCCGATGCCATAGTCCTTCGCGGCGTTGGTGAGCGCGTCGGCCGGCATCTGGGACGCCAGGTTCGCGAAGGTCGTGTTGCACGAGCGGGCGAACGCCAGCGTCGAATCCACCGTGCCGAGCGCAAAGTCGTGGGCGTTGCGGATCTGCCTGCCCTCGATCGTCGTGGTGCCTGGACAGGCGATCTCTCGGCCCGGCGCGATCAGATCACGCTCCAGCGCAGCGGTGGCCGTGACCACCTTGAACGTCGAACCCGGCGG
>JBBQJM010000551.1:0-1967 GCA_038325895.1 Mycobacteriales bacterium | reverse complement strand
GGGATTCGGGTCAGGGATTCGGGTCAGGGATTCGGGTCAGGGATTCGGGTCAGGGATTCGGGTCAGGGATTCGGGTCAGGGATTCGGGTCAGGGATTCGGGTCAGGGATTCTGGTCGGGTGATTCTGGTCGGGTGATTCTGGTCAGGTGATTCTGGTCAGGGGATTCGGGTGGTCATTGTCAGGGCAGCCGCGGCACCCAGGATGACCAGTGCCGTGCCGGTGATCATCCACGGCCGGGACACGTCACGCTGCTTGACCTCGTACCCGATCTGCTCGCCGAGTTGCGAGTAGACGGACTTGAGTTCCTTCGAGGTCGCGGCCGTATGGAAATCGCCGCCGGAGATCCGCGCGATCTGTTGCATGGCCTCGGTGTCCAGTGGTACCTCGACCTGCTCGTTGTTCACCACGATCGAGCCCCGGTCGGTGCCGAACGCAATGACCGACACCGGAACCTTGGCGTCGGCGGCCCGCTGCGCGGCGTCCTGCTCGGTGCGCCCGACGGTGCGTTTGCCGTCGGTCATCAGCACGATCCGGGCCGGCGGCGCGGCGGGCTCGCCGGCCTCGGTGGGCCCGGCGATGGTCTTGGAGAACAGGTCGATGGTCTGCAGCGAGGAGATGACCGCCTCGCCGGTCGCGGTTCGCTCGTCCAGGGTCAGCCCGTCGATCGCCTGATGTGCCGCCGCACGATCCGTGGTCGGGGTGAGAAGCACGGTGGCGATCCCGGCGAACGACACGATGCCCAGGTTGATTCCCGGGGTCAGGTCGTCGACGAACTGGCCGGCCGCCTCCTGTGCGGCGGCGAGCCGGTTCGGGGCGACATCGGTGGCCTTCATCGACAGCGACACGTCGATCGCAAGCATCACCGTGGCCCGGTTCCGCGGTTCCCTCGTGTCGGCGGTGGGGCCCGCCAGCGCGACGGTGAGCAGCACGAGCCCGGTGAGCACCAGCGCGGTGGGCAGGTGCCGCCAGCGGCTCGGGCGGCGAGGCGCGACCCGCTCCAGCAACTCGAGGTTGGCAAAGCGCATGGTGTGCCGTCGGGTGCGGCGTTGGGCCAGCAGGTACCCGACGCCCAGTCCGACCACCACGACACCTGCGGCCAGCCACCACGGGTAGGCGAAGTTCACCAGGCCTCCCCGGCACGGGCGACCGGCGGGCTGGTGGCCGCGCCGGTCCAGCCGCGCTTGCGACCCATCACGAACCGCAGCACGTCGGCGATCCAGTCCCGGTCGGTGCGCAGCACCAGGTGGGCGGCCCCGGCCCGGCGGAGCGCGACGTCGACCTGCGCCCGGTGCTCCGCGGCGGCCTGGGCGAACGCCGACCGCAACTGGGTGGTGGTGGAAACCTCTTTCGTGCGGCCGGTTTCCGGGTCGAGGAGGGTCACCATGCCGACATCCGGCAGTTCGAGGTCCCGGCGGTCGAGCACCTCCACGGCGAGCAGGTCGTGCCGCCCGGAGAGCGCCCGCAGCGGTCGCTCCCAGTTGAGCGGGCCGATGAAGTCGGACAGCACGACGGCCAACCCGCGACGTCGCGGCGGCCGGCGCAATTGCTCCAGCGCGACGGCGAGATCGCCGCGGTCGCCGGGCCCGGTGCGCGGCGTCGCGGCCAGCGCGCGCAGCAGATGCTGCAGGGCGGGACGTCCACCCCGTGCGGGGATCCTGGTGATGCCCGCCCCGGTGGCCACGATCGCGCCGATCCGATTGCCGCCTCCCCTGGTCAGATGACCGACAGCGGCGGCCGCCGCCACCACCAGATCCCGCTTCTCGCAACCGGTGGTGCCGAAGTCGAGCGACGCCGACAGGTCGGCGACCAGCCAGGTCTCCAGCTCGCGGTCGGCCACCGTCTGACGGATGTGCGGCTCCGTCGTCCGTGCCGTGACGGACCAGTCCATCCGCCGGACATCGTCACCCGGGTAGTAGGGCCGGGCATCACCGAGCTCGGTGCCGGGGCCGGGAACCAGCCCGAGATG
>JBBQJM010000550.1:0-2005 GCA_038325895.1 Mycobacteriales bacterium | reverse complement strand
GCCGGATCGCCGTACACCCCGAGCAAGTCGTCGCGGAGCTGGAAGGCGACACCGATGTCCGCGCCGTACGTGCGGAGGGCTTCGATGGTCGCGGCACCCGCTCCGGCCAGCGCGGCACCCAGGTGCAGCGGTCGCTCCACGGTGTAGGCGGCGGTCTTGAACCTGTTGACCCGCATGGCATCTGCCGCCTGCTCCCACGGTGCCGCGGCGGTCCGGGCGGCGGTGGTGAGATCCAGTAGCTGCCCGGCCAGCACCTCGGTGCGCATCGCCCGCCAGACCGGCTGCGACCGGTCCACCGCGTCCAGGGCCTGCGCGCCCGCGGTGTAGAGGTCGTCGGCCCAGACCAGCGCCAGATCACCGAGCAGCACCGCCGCCGACAACCCGTAGTGCTCCGCATCGCCCGACAGGCCGGCGTCGGCGTGTTCCTTGGCGACCGCGCGGTGGGTCGAGGGGGCTCCGCGGCGACGTTCGGAACGGTCGATCACGTCGTCGTGGATCAGTGCGCAGGCCTGGATCAACTCCAGCGCGGCGGCGACCTGGAGCACCGGTGTGTCGTCAAGCCGGTCATCGGGCAGGTCATCGGGCAGGTCATCGGGCAGGCCATCGGGCAGACCATCCGGCGGCCCAGGCCGGCCTCCCGCCGCGAGCCATCCACACCACAGGAATTCCGGGCGGATCCGTTTTCCGCCGTCGCTGACGAAGTCGATCACCCGGTCCGCCAGGGTGGCCAACCGGACGTCGATCGCGATGACCTCCGCGCGGCGACGGGCCATCTCCTCGACGATCACGGCGTGCAGGCGGTCGGGGTCCACCCGGTCAGTGTGCCGGGCGGCCGGGTAACCCGGCTGTGACCCCCGGCCGATAGGCTCCCGCGCATGGTGACCGTCCGCGACCGACTTGCCGCGCCCGGCCCACATTTCTCGGTGGAGTTCTTCCCGCCGCACACCGATCCGGACGAGGACGCGTTGTGGACAGCCGTCCGCCGGCTGGAGCCGTTGCGCCCGGCGTTCGTCTCCGTCACCTACGGCGCGGGCGGCTCGCACCGCGAACGCACCATCAGGATCACCGAGCGCATCGCCGCGGAGACCACCCTGCTGCCGGTCGCCCATCTCACTGCCGTGGGGCACTCGGTCGCCGAACTGCGGCAGGTCATCGGTTCCTACGCCGCGGTCGGCGTCTGCAACATCCTTGCGCTGCGTGGGGATCCGCCGGGGTCGGATCCGTTGGGCGAATGGGTGGCCCACCCCGAGGGGTTCGAGTACGCCAGGCAGCTGGTGGTGCTGGCCCGCTCGCTGGGCGATTTCTCGGTCGGCGTGGCCGCCTACCCCGACATGCATCCGCGCTCGCCCGATGTGGAGACCGACACCCGTTACCTGGTCGACAAGATCAAGGCCGGCGCCGATTACGCGATCACCCAGATGCTGTTCTCGGCCCAGGATTACGTCGCGCTGCGGGATCGCATGCTCGCCGCGGGCGCCGATGTGCCGTTGCTGCCGGGGATCATGCCGATCACCTCTTACCAGCGGCTGATGCGCATCCATCAGCTCTCCGGGCAACGGATCCCGGCCGATCTGGCCGCGGAACTGGAAGCGGTGCAGGACGATCCGGCCGCGGGCCGGCAGGTCGGCATGGAACACGCGGTGCGGATGAGCGAGCAACTCCTCGCCGAAGGGGCGCCGTGCCTGCACTTCTATACGTTCAACCGGTCGAAGGCGACGATCGAGGTGCTGACCGCGCTGGGCCTGGCGCCGGCGTTGCGGCGCTGAACTCGATGGCGCTGAACTAGATGGACCAGGAGACCGTCCAGCGCGCTTTCGGGTTGATCTCGGTCGTTCTGCTGCTGGCCCTGGTCGCGGTGCGGCTTTCCCGGCGTCTGGGCATGCCGTCGCTGCTGCTGTACCTGGGCATCGGGCTGATCCTGGGCAACGGCGTCATCGGCATCCCGGTCGACAACACCATTCTGGCCGAACAGCTGGGGCTGGCGGCGTTGGTGTTCATCCTGGCC
>JBBQJM010000549.1:0-2036 GCA_038325895.1 Mycobacteriales bacterium | reverse complement strand
ATGGGAATGACGCACACGCCGAAGAACACGATTCGGACGAGCAGGATGACTAGTCGGCCGGCCAGGCGGCCGTCATGGGGGTCAATGGCGGTGGTGGCACCGGGTTCGCTGGCGTTCCTGGCCGCGACCGTGGTGTGGGTGAGCGGGCACGACCCGCGAGCCGCTGACGCACCAACAGACACCGCCGGCCCGACCGCGGCGGCGTCGTCGACGACGACGACGACGACGACGACGACGTCGGGACCGGCCGGCCCGGGTGACGTCGCCCAGCTCAGTCAGGACGCTGCCAACTCGCTCCAGCTGGCTCGGTTGCAGGCGCTCCTGGGACAGACCGAAGCGCAGCTGCAGCTGCTCGAGCGGGGTGCGGGTGCCGCCGTGCAAGCGCCTTCGCCCCTGCTGGCGGATGTCTCGCCGCCGGTGGCCGCGGTCCCACCCTCCACCGCTCCGGCCCCCGCACCCGCTGCGCACGCCACGACGGGGGCTTCCGGTGCCTGAGCCGATCACCACGTCAACCGCAAAGCCGCCGTTGCGCACTCATCGCTTCCGTGCCATGGCTTGCGATGTCACGGTGCATCTCGTCCGGGTCGGGACCGACGAGGCGACCGCGGCGGCCCACCGGGTGGCGGACCTTTTCGGCGACGTGGAGTCCGCGTGTACCAGGTTCGACCCGCGCAGCCCGCTGATGGTCGCCAACGCCTCGCCCCGCAGCTGGCATCAGGTCCCGGCCTCCTGTTTCGAGACGATCCGCGAAGCGCACGAGGCGTACCGCACCACCGGTGGCCTTTTCGACCCGCGGGTACTCCGCTGCCTGCAGGCCAACGGTTACGACAGGTCGTTGCCGTTCTCCAACGACAACGTGCAGGTCGAGGGCCACGGGCCCGGTTCGGTGCGTCCTGACCGCCGACGGTGGCGTCCGAGGTTCGATGACCACCGTGGCCGGGTCCGGTTGGGGCCGGCGCCGATCGACCTGGGCGGCATCGGCAAAGGCCTGGCCGTCCGCTGGGCCATGACCGCGCTCGAAGGCTGCGGGTCGTCCGTCATGGTCGAGGCGGGCGGTGATCTGGCAACCCGGGGAGCCGGCCCGGAGGGCACGGGATGGCGCGCGGCCGTTGAGGACCCGCTGGTTCCCGCCCGAGCACCGCAGCGCCACCCCGTTGCGGTGCTGAATGTGTCCGACCGCGCGGTGGCGACCTCGTCGATCCGGCTGCGGACCTGGCGGGTGGGCGGAAAAGTGGTTCACCACCTCATCGATCCACGCACCGCCCGCCCGGCGACAACAGGTCTGGCCTCGGTCACCGTGATCCACGCGGACCCCGGCTGGGCGGAGGTATGGAGCAAGTCCCTGTTCGTGTTGGGCGCTGGCGATATCGCCGCTCACACCGTTGCCAAGGGATTGGCCGCGGTGTGGGTCGAGGACTCGGGTCGGGTCCGGGTCAGCCCGGCCGCCCGCGAGCATGTTCTGTGGCAGGTGGACCATGCCGGCTCGTGAGTTCCTCCAGGCGGCCGCTCGAGTCGCCGGGATAGCCTTGTCCGCTGCGATGTGTGGGGCGTTCACCGGGCTGGTCTGGCAACAGCTCAACAGCAATCAGATGCCGTTGTGGCTGGTCGCCCGGGCAGCCGGTGCCGCCGCCTTCGTGCTGCTGACCGCGGTCACCCTCGCGGGCATCGTGCTCTCGCATCCGGACCGGGCCGGTTTGCGGTGGCCCCGACCCGCAACGCGATTGCGGCTGCATGTCTCGCTCACGGTTTTCGCGTTGGTGTTCACCGCGCTGCACGTCGTGGTGCTCGCTCTCGACCCCTACGCCAAGGTCGGGTGGGCCGGTGCCCTGTTGCCGATGGGGGCCGCCTATCGACCCGTGCCGGTCACCCTCGGCGTCATCTCGCTGTGGGCGGGTGTGGTCGCCGGCCTTTCCGCCGCGCTGGCCGGGCGGGTGACCATCCGATGGTGGCGCAGCCTGCACCGGCTCTCAGCCCTGGCCTGGCTGACCGCCTGGGCGCACGCCCTGCTGGCAGGATCCGACACGGCCGCGTGGACC
>JBBQJM010000548.1:0-2061 GCA_038325895.1 Mycobacteriales bacterium | reverse complement strand
CCCGGAGCCTGGACTCCTGCTGAATCACGTCAGTCCCAACCTTTGCGATGTGCGCTCGCCGGAGGGTTCTCCGCCTGCAAGCACTAGTTCAACTTTTCCGTTGCCCCTGCGGAGCAGCGAATTGCTATCTCTGTCTTCACTAGTCCCGACCGCCCCGCGAGGGGCGATCTGGGACCAAACTGCACTGTGTTACTAAGGGTTACCGGGCGCGGTTACTGGGCGCGCTCGAGGACCTGCACCAGCCGCCACCGCTTGGTGGCGGACAGCGGCCGGGTCTCGGCCAGCAGGACGCGGTCGCCGATGCCGGCGGTGCCGTTCTCGTCGTGCGCCTTGACCTTGGTGGTCCGGCGGATGACCTTGGAGTAGCGCGGGTGCTTCACCCGGTCCTCCAGCTCGACCACGATCGTCTTGTCCATCTTGTCCGAGACGACCATGCCCTCGCGGGTCTTGCGTTCGCCGCGCTTCTTCGCTGCTGGCGTCGCTTCTGGCGTCTCTGATGGCGCTGATGTCCCAGTGGCCGCGTCGTCTGTCGCGTCAGCAGTGAATTCCTGTGGCTCGCTCACGCGACACCTCCTGTAGTGATCGGCCCGTCAGGCCCGACCGACAGCCCGAGCTCGCGCTCGCGCATGACGGTGTAGATCCGGGCGATGTCGTGCCGGACCGCCCGCAGCCGGCGGTTGTTGTCCATCTGACCGGTGGCCATCTGGAACCGGAGGTTGAACAGCTCCTCCTTGTGCTCGTGCAGGCGGGCGACGAGCTCGTCCTGACCGAGCTCACGCAGTTCGTTCGTGGTGCTCACCATCAGGACTCACCACCCTCCCGGGTCACGATGCGGCACTTCATGGGCAGTTTGTGGATCGCACGGCGCAGCGCCTCGCGGGCGACGGCCTCGGTCGGATAGCTCATCTCGAACAGCACGCGACCCGGCTTGATGTTGGCCACCCACCACTCCGGAGAACCCTTGCCGGAACCCATGCGGGTCTCGGCCGGCTTCTTGGTCAGCGGGCGGTCCGGATAGATGTTGATCCACACCTTGCCGCCACGGCGGATGTGCCGGTTGATGGCGATACGCGCGGACTCGATCTGCCGGTTGGTGACGTAGGCGGGCTCGAGAGCCTGGATGCCGTAGTCACCGAAGGTCACGGTGGTGCCGCCACTGGCCATCCCGGTCCGGTGTGGACGGTGCTGCTTGCGGTGCTTCACCTTGCGGGGAATCAGCATGATCAGACCCCTGTGCTCTCGGGCGCAGCGGCTTCCGGGTTTTCTTCGACGGCGGCACGGCCGGCCTCGGTGGAGGTCGGGGTGGTGCCGGACGAGCCGGAACGACGCCCTCGCGGTCGGTCGGCGCGGTCGTCACGGCCACGGCTGTCGGTGCGCTCGCGGGCACCGCGCTGGGCAGCGACCGCGTCGGCGGCGCGCTGCTCGGCCAGGGTCCCGGACTTGTCGCCCTTGTAGATCCACACCTTCACGCCGATCCGGCCGAAGGTGGTCTTGGCCTCGAAGAAGCCGTAGTCAATGTCCGCGCGAAGGGTGTGCAACGGCACCCGGCCCTCGCGGTAGAACTCCGACCGGCTCATCTCCGCGCCGCCAAGACGACCCGAGCACTGCACACGGATGCCCTTGACCTGCGGCGAACGCTGGGCCGACTGCATCGACTTGCGCATCGCGCGACGGAACGAGACACGGTTGGACAGCTGCTCGGCCACACCCTGGGCGACCAGCTGCGCATCGGACTCGGGGTTACGCACCTCGAGGATGTTCAGCTGGACCTGCTTGCCGGTGAGCTTCTCGAGCTGACCGCGGATGCGGTCGGCCTCGGCGCCGCGCCGGCCGATGACGATCCCGGGACGGGCCGTGTGGATGTCCACCCGGACCCGGTCACGGGTGCGCTCGATCTCCACCTTGGAGATCCCGGCGCGCTCCATGCCCTTGGACATCAGCTTGCGGATACCGACGTCTTCCTTGACGTACTCGGCGTACGCCCGGTCAGCGAACCAGCGGCTCTTCCACTCGGTCGTGATGCCCAGGCGGAAGCCGTTTGGGTTTACTTTCTGACCCACT
>JBBQJM010000547.1:0-2081 GCA_038325895.1 Mycobacteriales bacterium | reverse complement strand
CGGACGCTCCCCCGTCGCCGATCTCGTCCGCGATCCGAGCGGGTTCACGACCCGACAATGCACCGACGATGGTCAGCAGGTTCGCCACCGACGGGCGGGACACGGGGTCAAAGGTGATGCGCCGCATGCCGTCCGTCCGCGCCGCGCGGATCGCAGCGGTGGTCTGGTCCTCGTCCGCGCCCAGCGTGATGGTGTTGCCCCTGGTCTTGGACATCTTCGCGCCGTCGACGCCGAGCACCACCGGCGCGCTGGACAACAACGCCTCGGGCTCTGCGAACACCGCCCCGTACCGGTCGTTGAACCGCCGGGCGATCACCCTGGCCAGCTCGATATGCGGCAGCTGGTCCTTCCCGACCGGCACGAGACTGCCGTGGCAGGCGAGGATGTCGGCAGCTTGGTGGACCGGGTAGGTCAGCAGCAGCGCGCTGAGCGGCCGGCGGGAGGCCAGCGATTCGGCCTTCACCGTCGGATTGCGGTGCAGTTCGGCCACGGAGACCAGGGACAGGAACGGCAGCAGCAGCTGGTTGAGCGCGGGCACGGCCGAGTGCGTGAAGATCGCCGTCCGCTGCGGATCCAACCCGGCGGGCAGGTAGTCGGCGACCAAAGCCCGTACCCGCTCGCGCAGCGGCCCCGGACGCTCCCGGTCGGTGATCACCTGGTAGTCGGCGATCACGACGGTGACCGGCACGCCGGCGTTCTGCAGCCGCACCCTGTTGGCCAACGTGCCGATGTAGTGGCCCAGGTGCAGGTCACCGGTCGGTCGGTCACCGGTGACGACCCGGTAGGCGGTGGGATCGGCGCGCAGGTCCGCCTCGATCCGCTCGGACCGTTGCTGCGCCCTGCGAAAGGTGGCGTCTGCTGCGTCGTCGGCGACGAGAGTGGTTGTGGTGGTGCGGGTGTCGGGCAGGCTCGAGGTGGTCGCGGTGGGGGTGGTCATGCTGTGCTCCTTCGGTGCGAGGGCAACCGATGGGAGCCGACAATCCTGTGCGCGCAACGCACAAAAACCGGCCACCATCGGCGGCCGGAGTCGGGGACATCGCGGAACGCCGTCAGGCGATCCGCCACCAGTTCCGGTGCTGGGTCGGGATGGACCGGGATGTCATGCGGCCGAAGGTAGCAGACCACCGCAGCCGCCCGAAACCCGTTTGTGCCTCACCTGATTGGCGCGGATCAACTTCGCCGACGCGGATGAAATCGTTCATTTGCGTCCCGCCAGTCCCACAACCGCGACCTTTGTCCGCGCCGGAAAAGTTGATCCGCGCCGTCAAGGGCGGCCGGCGCAACCGGGCTGGCCGGCGGCGAACCGGACCCCCGGAGGACCCGGCCCGCCACAGGCAATCTGGAAAGCTTCGCGACGGCCCCGGTCGACCAACGCGCGTTCCGTCGTATCAGCCGCCGTGGGTGACGGCTACGAGTTGCTCGGACTCCTCGTCGGTGAACAATCTGGACCGGATCAGGAACCGTTGCCCGGACGGCGATTCCACGCTGAACCCGCTCCCCCGGCCTGGCACCACATCCACCGTGAGGTGGGTGTGGCTCCAGTAGGCGAACTGCGACTCCGACATCCAGAACGGAATCCGCTGCGGCAGGCCGGCATCCAGCTCGGCGAGCCGGACATCAACTGCGCCGATGCGGAACTCGCCGTCCGGATAGCACATCGGCGAAGACCCGTCACAGCAACCGCCGGACTGGTGGAACATCAACGGCCCGTGGATCTCCGTCAATTCGGTGAGCAGGTCGACCGCCTTCCCGGACAGCTCGACACGAGCGATCCGGGACCCCGACAACGCCTCTGGCATCAGAAGAAACCCAGGGCGTTCTGCGAGTACGACACCAGCAGGTTCTTCGTCTGCTGGTAGTGATCGAGCATCATCTTGTGGTTCTCCCGCCCGATCCCCGACTGCTTGTACCCGCCGAACGCCGCGTGCGCCGGGTACGCGTGGTAGCAGTTCGTCCAGACCCGCCCGGCTTCGATGCCCCGGCCCATGGTGTATGCCGTGGCGTTGTCACGGGACCACACCCCGGCGCCGAGCCCGTACAGGGTGTCGTTGGCGATCTCGATGGCATTGTCGTAATCGGTG
>JBBQJM010000546.1:0-2088 GCA_038325895.1 Mycobacteriales bacterium | reverse complement strand
GGATCACACCGGATCCTTCACCGGCGCTGCTGGACGAGGAGGACAGCACCGACACGACAGAGGGCAGCAGCGCCGCGGCCACCTGCTCCACCGAGCCGGCCGCGGGCGCGGCCTTGCTGGCCGACACGGACGCGAGCTGGGTCAGCGTGTGGCTGGCCGAGCCGGAGGCCGAATCCGAGGTGACCCGGGCGCCGAGCGCTCCGGCGCCGAATCCCGCGGCGAGCGCGAAGATCACGGTGCCGGCGACGACCATCGTGGTGCGGCGGCCGCGGTTCGCCGGACGCGGGGGCTGGACCGTGGTGGTGCCGGTCGCGGCGGGATTGTTTGCGGCGGGATTGTTTGCGGCGTAGGGGTTCTGACCCTGCGCGTGCTGTCCATAGGCGCTCTGCCCGTGCCTGGACTGGCCTCCGGTGGCGGCGTACGGATTGCTCCACGCCTGGCCGTATCCCGGAGCCGAGCCCATCGGGTATCCGGTGCTGCCACCCGGGTTGTACCCGGTGGTGCCGGGAGCCGGGTACCCAGGCGCTCCGGCGGCCGGGTAGCTGTGGGCGCCGGTGACCGTTGCACCGGTGGAGGATCCGGGATCGCGGACACCACCGGGCCGTGGCTGCCACCAGGTTGTCGGATTGGCGGTCTGGCCCGCCGGCTGCGCGGGGGCGGTTTGCGGGCCGGGGCTTGCCGGCCGCCCCGGCTGGGCCGGGGGCGTGCCCGTCGGTTCACGGTCGCGATCGGCGGGGGCACCTTCGAGCGGGTTGAGATCCTTGTCCATGCCGTCGATGGTCGACCCTGCAGATTGGGAATTCCTGAGGTCCCGACGGAATCGGATAGGGAGATGCTGGGCGCAAGCTGTGAATGTCCGCGCGGTGGTATTCGGGGCGTATCCCGGGGCGGAAGCAGCTTTATGGTTTCTGTGCAGGATCACTGCGCCGCGGCAGGCACTCAACAGGAGGGGGCGCTCGATGAGCTTCGAGCATCCGTTCTGGCTGGCTGCCGGCGTACTGGTGGTCGCGCTGGCCGTCGGCTACCTGCTGGCGCAGCGGCGAACCCGCCGACATACGTTGCGATTCGCCAACTTCGAGCTCCTGGAACGGGTGGCTCCGGTGCGTCCCGGGCGCTGGCGTCACCTGCCGACGGTGTTCGTGCTGGTCGGTCTCAGCCTGCTGACGGTGGCGATGGCCGGCCCGACGGCCGAGGCCAAGGAGCCCCGCAACCGCGCCACGGTGAAGCTGGCGATCGACGTGTCGCTGTCCATGGAAGCCACCGACGTCGCCCCCAATCGGTTGGCCGCCGCACAGGAAGCGGCCAACACTTTCGTCGACGAACTGACTCCGGGCGTCAACCTGGGAATTGTTTCCTTCGCCGGTATCGCCACCGTCCTGCTGTCGCCGACCACCGATCGGTCGGCCGCGAAACAGGCCATCGCCGGGCTCAAGCTGGACGAGCGCACGGCCACCGGTGAGGCGATCGTGTCCAGCGTGCAGGCCATCGACCGGCTGTCCAAGACCCTCGCCGATGTGGACGGTAATGCCGGACCCGTACCGGCCAGGATCGTCATGATGACCGACGGCAAACGCACCGTCGGCCGGACGGAGCAGGACGCGGCGCAGCAAGCCGCCGACGCCAAGGTGCCGGTCTCGGTGATCGCCTTCGGCACCGACCACGGGTCGATCGACTACAACGGCTCCCAGATCCCGGTGCCGTTGGACACCGCGTCCATGCAGGAGATCGCGCAGATCTCCGGCGGCGACTTCCACACAGCGGCCACGGCCGACGAACTGAAGTCGGTCTACGCCCAGCTCGGCGAGCAGATCGGGTACGAGTTCAAGCAGCAGGACGTGTCCCGGCCGTGGCTGATCGCCGGCACCATCGCCGCGGTGATCGGCTCGGGGGCCGCGCTGGTGCTGTCCCGGCAGATTCCCTGACCCGACGCCGGCCACCTGGCCATCGGGCGCCCGCCGACGAGTGACTGTCGGCGGGTTGGGGTAGATGTATCGCATGACTGAATCCCCCGACCAGCCAACCGATGCCGGCGCCGAGGACGGGGTGCCGTTACCCGGAAGTGAACGGGCTGCGTCGGGCGTCCGCCGA
>JBBQJM010000545.1:0-2163 GCA_038325895.1 Mycobacteriales bacterium | reverse complement strand
GGGATCAGCACCGTCTTCTCGGGCGAGAGGATCTTCGCCGTCTCGGCCATGAAGTGCACGCCGCAGAACACGATGGTCGACTGCGGGGCAGTGGCAGCGATCCGGGAGAGGGCCAGCGAGTCGCCGACATGGTGGGCGACGTCCTGGATCTCCGGCACCTGGTAGTTGTGCGCCAGGATCACCGCGTCTCGCTTCTCTGCCAGCGCATGGACCTTCGCCGCCCACTGCGCGGTCTCCTCGGGCGTCATCGATGGGCGTGCGTTGCCGGGCCGGCGCAGCGTGTCGAGCGTCGGTGCGGTCATGTAATCCTCCAAGGCCGGCGGTGTCGCGCGGTGAGAGTCAGCTGGTTTTCGACTTATAATCGAAAACATGCCACATCGTATCAGGTCGTCACCTCCCGGTCATCCCGCGGAAACTAAGTGGGAAACCCAAGTGGAAGTGCTGGCGGCCGTATTCACCGTGCGTCCCGACCCGGCGGGGCGTCAGCGGCTGCACGTCCTGCTGTGGGAGCGCGCGCTCGAACCGGACGCCGGCCGGTGGGCATTGCCGGGTGGATTGGTGCTCCAGGACGAGGACGTCGACGCCTCGGCCGCCCGGCAACTGGCCGAGAAGGTGGATCTGACCAGGGTCACCCATCTCGAGCAGATCGGGGTGTTCTCCGACCCCGGCCGGATGCCGGAGGCGCGGGTGGTGGCCACCGGGTTTCTGGGGTTGGTGCCGGTGGACGCCGACCCGCAGCTACCCGAGGACACCGCCTGGCACCCGGTCGACGACCTGCCGACGACCGCGCTGGACCACGGGCTGATCGCCGACCGCGCGCACCACCGGCTGCAGGCAAAACTCTCCTACACCAACATCGGCTTCGCGCTGGCCCCGGCCACGTTCACCATCGGTGAGCTGCGCCGGGTCTACGCCACCGCGCTCGGTCATGACGTGGATCCGACCAATCTGCAGCGGATCCTGACCAGGCGCGGGATGCTCGAACCCACCGGCTCGACTGCTGCGCCCGGCCCGAGCGGGGGACGGCCGGCGGCGATGTACCGGTTCACCATCGGGGAGCTACGGGTGACAGATCCGTTCGCGGCGTTCCGTCCGCGTCAGGAAACCTCGTAGAGGTCGGGGCGATCCAGCGTGGGATGACCGTTCCACGCGGCCATGAACGTGTAGACCGCCGCGGCCAGGGCGGGCTGGGCCAGCACCACCAGAGCGGTTCCGGTGGTCGCCGGCGCGGTGACGATCGAGTCGGCGGCGGTGGCGCCGACGGTGGCCGGGTCGACGCCGCCCGCCCACACCTCACCGAGCAGCCAGCCGACGGTGGCGCCGACGAGCGACCCGCCGACCACCGTCAGCAGCATCTGCCAGCCCCTGGCGGCGCGGAACTGCCACGCAGCCGCGGCGACCACAATGCCGATCACCATGCCGGACAGCGCGAACATTGCCGCCGCGACGAAGTGGTAGGTCGACGTCGTGGGCAGCGCGCCGAATCGGCCGTCGGCCAGCACCTTGTACGGCACACCCGGTGCGACCGCGGCCCACACCAGGCCCTGCAGCACACCCAGCACGAGCAGGGCGCCGCCGACGATCGCCTGCCCCCGCCGCCCGTGGCCAGGCAACCTCACGCCATGCAATCCGCGCCGAGCAGCGCCTTGAGGTCACCCATCAGCGCGGACGTGGGCGTCACCCGGAACTTGTCGTCGACCTGGAACCGCTTGTCGCTGGCGCCCCCGGTCAGCCGCAGATGGACCGTGGTCGTGCCCGGATGGGCCTTGAGCACTTCGCACAGCCGGGCGATCACCGGAGCGGTGCAGCGGTTCGCCGCGATGCTGACCTGAACGGGGCCCTTGCTGGCCGAGTCGGTCAGGTCGGGCACGATCACCTGCTGCGCGTGCAGCGACAGCCGATCCTCCGACCGGGACACCCGGCCCTTGACCAGCACGATCGCATCCTCGGCCAGCAGCAGGGAACACTCGGAGTAGACCTTGGGGAAGAACGCGACCTCCACTCCCCCGGCCAGATCCTCCAGGGTCGCCGACGCCCACGGGTCGCCCTTCTTGGTCAGCCGCCGCTGCAGGCCGGTGAGGATGCCGCCGACCGTTACCGCCGCGCGGTCCGGCACGGTCCCGTCCAGCAGGTCGGGGACGGACGCGTCCGAGTGCGCGGACA
>JBBQJM010000544.1:0-2189 GCA_038325895.1 Mycobacteriales bacterium | reverse complement strand
GTCCGCCGTCCCCGCGCCTCGAGGAGTTCCCGCCGTGATCACTCGCCTGTCCACGCTGTTCCTGCGAACCCTGCGGGAGGACCCGGCTGATGCGGAGGTGCCGAGCCACCGGCTGCTGGTACGTGCCGGGTACATCCGCCGGGCCGCGCCGGGGATCTACAGCTGGCTGCCGCTGGGTTACCGGGTGTTGCGGAACATCGAACGCATCGTTCGCGAGGAAATGGACGCTATCGGCTCGCAGGAAGTGCATTTCCCGGCGCTGCTGCCCAGGGAGCCCTACGAGGCGACCGGACGCTGGACCGAGTACGGCGACAATCTGTTCCGACTCAAGGATCGCAAGCAGGCCGACTACCTGCTCGGGCCCACCCACGAGGAGATGTTCACCCTCCTGGTCAAGGACATCGTGTCCTCCTACAAAGGCCTGCCGCTCTCGCTGTACCAGATCCAGACCAAGTACCGGGACGAGGCCCGCCCGCGCGCCGGCATCCTGCGTGGCCGGGAGTTCGTCATGAAGGACTCGTACTCCTTCGACCTGGACGACGCCGGGCTGGCGGCGTCCTACGACAAGCACCGGGCGGCGTACGTCCGGATCTTCGACCGGCTCGGGCTGAACTACGTGATCGTCGCCGCCATGTCCGGCGCCATGGGCGGGTCGGCCTCCGAGGAATTCCTGGCCGACGCCGAGGTGGGCGAGGACACCTACGTGCGGTGCAGCACCTGCGACTACGCCGCTAATGTCGAGGCCGTAACTGTTCCGATAGCGCCCGCACCCATCGACGCGTCGGGTGTGCCGGAAGCTCATGTCGAGGACACGCCCGACACGCCGACGATCGAGACTCTGGTGACGGCGCTCAACGAGCGCTTCCCTCGCGCGGACCGGCCCTGGGCGGCGGGGGACACCCTGAAGAACGTGCTGGTGCTGCTCCAACACCCCGACGGCAGCACTGAACCGCTCGCCATCGGCGTACCCGGCGACCGGGAGGTCGACCCCAAGCGGCTGGAGGCCCAGGTCGCGCCCGCCGAGGTCGTGCCCTTCACCGAGGAGCATTTCGCCGCGAACCCGTCGCTGGTCAAGGGCTACATCGGACCCGAGGTGCTCGGGGCGTACCGGGCCAGCGCGATCCGGTACCTGCTCGACCCGCACGTCGCCGACGGGTCCGCGTGGGTGACCGGCGCCGACGAAACCGGCCGGCACGTCATCGACCTCGTGGCCGGGCGGGATTTCACCGCCGACGGGACGATCCAGGCCGCCGAGGTCAGGGACGGCGATCCCTGCCCGTTGTGCGGGAATCCGCTGCACACCGCCAGGGGCCTCGAGATGGGGCACATCTTCCAGCTGGGACGCAAGTACGCCGATCCGCTCGGCCTGCAGGTGCTGGACGAGAACGGCAAGCTCGTCACCGTCACCATGGGGTCCTACGGCGTCGGTGTCTCCAGGGCGGTCGCCGCGGTGGCGGAGAACTCGCATGACGACCGCGGGCTGATCTGGCCGCGCGAAGTGTCGCCCGCGGACGTGCACGTGGTGATGGCCGGCAAGGGCGAGGAGATCTCCGAGACCGCCGAGCTGATCAGCGCCGGGCTGGATGCGTCGGGCGTGCGGGTCATCCTGGACGACCGGAAGGCCTCGGTCGGGGTCAAGTTCACCGACGCGGAACTGCTCGGGGTGCCGACCATCTGCGTGGTCGGCCGGGGAGTGGCGAACGGGGTCGTGGAGGTCAGGGACCGCGCGACCGACAGCAAGCAGGAGGTGCCGATCGCCGAGATCACCGAGCGACTGCTGGAGATCGTCCGCGCTGGGTGAGCCGGTCGGGTCCGCGCGGGCGTCGGTCCCACCGGCGAGCGGCCGCAATCGCCGCGCGTTGGGCTCGGTGCGCTGATCATTTCCACCGCTGCCGGCGCGACCCGGGTGATGCGCTGATCATTTCCACCGCTGGCGGCGCGACCCAGGTGATGCGCTGATCATTTCCACCGCTGGCGGCGCGACCCAGGTGATGCGCTGATCATTTCCACCCAACCCGGACCGATATGGGCGCTTTGCCGTTATTTTCCTCAGCGCATCCTCGCAGAACCGTGCAAAAGATCATCGCACCCGCGGCAAACCGGGCTGATGATCACCGAGTAGTCAGAGAACCGGGCTGATGATCAGCGCACCGCCGACTCCACCGGAGTTCGCCGCCATCGGGCCCCGC
>JBBQJM010000543.1:0-2191 GCA_038325895.1 Mycobacteriales bacterium | reverse complement strand
CGTCGCGGGCGGTGGTGGCCAGGTAGGTGATGACCGATGTCCAGACCTTGCTTCGGCCCGGGTCGTCGATGGTCCGTCCATCGGGTGGGGTGATGACCGGTTCGCCCAGTACCCGGACCCAGACATGCGGCGACAGCTGATCATCACCACGATCGGCGGCCACGAGGGGAGCGGGTGCCGCGTGGGGGGTGGATGCGGTGTGGCCGTTGGTCGGCGGCTTGGACGCGGGCGGTCCGTCGGCCAGCAGCGCCGCCACCAGCTGCTCCCATCGGTCGTCGTCGATGGAGGTGATCGCATCCAAGGACAGGGAGAGGTTGCGGGTGTCGTTGGCCAGGGTGGCTGAGCTGCCGGCGACCCGGAAGTCCCAGATGCCGGCGGCCGCGGCGGTGGTGATCACACACGGTGTGGTGGGGAATACCTCGGCGCCGTGCGGATCGGCGTCGCCAAGGACGACAACGTCAGCGTCCACACCGAGGGACGTCAGCCGCTGCCGCAGCGCCCCGGCATCGGGGGCGGTGATGAAACGGTCACTACCGATCGCGCCGAGCTGTGCGGTCGCCGCCGCGGTGGCGGCCACGACCCGGTGCGGGGCGAGCAGCAGATTCATGACCCACGCTCGGAGCACCGCGGTGACCGCCGAGGAGTGACCGCTGACTCTCAGCGGGGTCACCTCCTCCAGATTCACCAGCAGCACCCCGCCGCGCGCGGTGCCCATCGGCAGCATCACCGGCCGCCGGGCGGTGGCTGCAGACCGGTGAAGAGCGTCGGTGCTGCACGTCCAGGAGTCGATCTCGGGTACGTGCGCCCACGGCCGCGGCGGCGGCGGGAAGGCACCGTCCAGGCTCGGCAGTACCGAAATGGTGTCCGGCTCGGCGAGGATCGCCATCAGCGGCGGCGTGGGCCGACCGAGGGAGGCGACAGCGGAGTCGACCAGGCCGTCGCCGTCGTCGCGGAAGTACCAGTCGGCGGCGGAGCGGGCGGACATCAGCATCGGCTACTTGGCGCCGCTGGCGGTCTGGGTGGTCTTGGGGGTCGGGGCTGGTTGCCCACCGCCACCATCCTCGGGGCGATACCAACCCTCGAAGCCCTGATCGTTGGTGGCGACGGTGTTTACGTCGACGACCTGTCCGTTGTTGACGACCTTGCCGGGGCCGGCGGCCATCGACATTTGGCCGTCGTCCCACCGGGCGTAGTCGCCTGGCTGCACCTCCGAGGGGTCCACCAAGGTGCCCGGGTTGGTCTTGATGTCGACGTGGGCGGCCTGATAGGCGGCGGTGGCGTCGTCGCTGGTGGCCGATGCGCGTAGCGCCTGGGCGGCCTCAACGGTCGGCGCTTCGATCTTCGAGCCGTCGGGCATGGTCACGGTCTTGCTATTCGGGTCGTCCTTGCCGTCACCACCTGCACCGTTCGCGGCGTCGGCTTGCTTCTCGGCGTCGGTCTTCAACGCGTCGAACGGAGAGCCGGGCGTACCCGGTGTGCCGCCGCCGGCCGGGCTCCCACCGCCGGCGGGCGTGGCGCCGGGGACTGATCCGAACGGGTTGGTCGCGGGGGTGACACCGCTCCCGGCGGGGGTGCTGTTCGGGCCGAACGGCGAGTTCTGTCCGAACGGCGAGTTCTGTCCGAACGGGCTCTGCCCACCCTGTTGCCCGAAGGGGCTCTGCTGACCGAGCTGGCTGAGCGGGTTCTGCTGTCCGGTGAGGCCCTGCAAGGCCGGAGCGAGCGAGGAGAGGAGATCCTTGAGATCACTGGAGCTGCTCTTGGAGTCCTTGCTGTCGCTGCTGTCCTTGTTGTCGTCCTTGCTGTCGCTGCTGTCCTTGGAACTGGATTTCTTGCCGTCTGGTTGCAGCTGGTCGAGTAGCCCCTGAAGGCCGCCGGCCTGTTGTTGGGCCGCCCCATCGGTGGCTTGCAGCTGTCCGCCGCCGGCCTGAAGGTAGCGCTGTAGCGCATCCATTAGCTGCTGTTGGCCTTCGGGGGTGTTCAGGATTGGGCCTAGTCGTTGGATCTCCGCGCGCAGTTGATCCATATTGGCCTGCGAATTCTGGAATCCGTTCTGTGAGTTGGCCGCCGACGCATCCACCGCAGCGCCGGCGGTCTGATCGGTGTTGGCGGCAGTCCCCGCGCCCCCTTTGCCGCTACCTGACCCGGATCCCGTTCCGGATCCGCCGTTGTTACCCGCGGGCGGTGTCTTGCC
>JBBQJM010000542.1:0-2231 GCA_038325895.1 Mycobacteriales bacterium | reverse complement strand
ATCGACGCATGATCAATGCACGTCGGCTCCCATCAGCGCAGACACGCCGACAAGATCAAGACAAGCGGGACTGTAGTACTAGGGCCGCGCTTCCGCGGCTACACGCGCACCCTGCACCGCGCCGGGCATGTCAGCCCGGGTGACCTGTTCCGGCCGGTGGACGGCGAGAATCCGCGCACCGTCGTCCTGGTGCGTCGCCAGGGGGATCGCATCACCCTGACCGATCAGTACGGCGGGACCTTCTGCTGTGTCTCCGGCGAGATCATCGCGACCGCCGTTCCGGACGCGTTCGCCCTGGCCATGCCGCCGCGTGCGCGAGGGTATGCCCCCGCTGCCGGTGTGATCCAACACCAGCGCTGAGCGCCCGCCAAACCTGAAACGACGCCGGGAAGTGGTTCATGGAGTACGTCCGAGTTCCGGTCAGCGGCGGACGAACCATGCATGTCACCATTCTCGGACCAGCAGACGGTCAGCCGACGGTGGCGCTGCACGGACTGGGCGGCAGCACCGAACAGAATGTTCCCGCTCTTGAAACTGTTGCTGCGTATTACCGATTGCGGATCTATGCAATCGATCTGCCCAACCATGGCCGCAGCGGCAAGGTCGGGATCCTCCATTTTCGGGTGAGGCACTTTGCCGATCTCATCCTCGAAGCCATCAGGGCGCTCGAGATCGCGCCCGCCGTGATTTTCGGGCATTCGTTCGGTGGACAATTGGCGGCGCTGGTCGCAGGGGACTTGGGCACCGGCACTCTTCAACCGATCTTCATCAAACCCCGCGCTGGGAACACCGTGGGATCTGAAGTTGCGACTGTGCTGGCGGCGGCCGTGGATGTTCCTCAAGCTGATCGAGGAACTCGGCTATGACGACGGCAACATTGCCAAGGGCGAGTTGTACCACGCGGGTCGGCTGCTGCTGTCCACGGTGGACATGCTGCTGGATCGGAACCTGCGGCCCTTCCGGCGGCTCCAGGCCACCATGGCACTGCTGCTGAACCGTGACACGACAGGTATTCTCACTCACCTGACGAGCCTCGGCATCCGGCCGATCGTCGTCCAGGGCATGCTCGACCAATCCACTCCGCCCGGTGACGGCGCGCAATTCGTCGACGGTTTCCACAGCTGGCTGCAGGAAGCCAACGGTCCACAGGATTTGCTGGCGGCGCTCAACAAGGTTCTTCCCCACTCCCTGTTCGAGCCGCTGGGCATTCGCCGGTAGAGCTCCGCCGAGTACCGACGTCGCCTCCAATGCTCGTACCCACGACAAAGGGGATCGGCAGGGGCCGACCGGGGTGGGAGTTCGTGCTGGCTTCGGGCATTGCGCGCTCCTCGGAAGGAAGATTTCGCGGGGGATGACAAACGTTCCATCGCCGTCGAGGTGCTCGCCTGTCGCAGCGCCTGGTGCAGCAGATGGATCGGCGCGCGATCGGTGACGCGGGTGGTCCCGGGGGTGTGGCCGATGAGTGCGGCCACGCGGCTTGCTGGACCCTTGGCCGTTGCGAGCGCACGGATGTCGGTGCTCCAGTCGTTCAGGTGGTGAGTGTGAGTATGTCGCTCACCGTCGTCTTGAGCCGGTCGGTGTCGGCGGTGGTCAAGCTGCCGCCGGAATGACCGGTCGCGAACCATATCCGGCCTGCAGCCGTACGACTGAGTGAGCCGGGCGACTCCAGCCCTATCCACCGAGGAGATGAACCATGAACACTGGCCTTCGCGTTCTGATCGTTGCCGTGCAGCGGGCGGCCGCTGCGCTCCCCATCGTCCGCAAGCCCGACGTCGTGCCGCCCTTCACCATCTCGCCCTACGGTCTGGCCTGACAACTTGTCTTTCATCCGGGCAGCGTGAGTGTCAGTCGCGGGGGTCGTAGGGGTCAAGTCCGTGTAGTGGGTAGATCGCCATCCGAGTGTCCCGGATGGCGTGGTCGACGGGGAGTTCGACGGTCCCGTCCCAGCGCGGGAAGGTCACGGGGTGCGGGGTGCCGTCGGACATATCGATCGGTAGGGGCGCGTCGGGCCGTGCCGCCGCCGCGTGGGCGAGCCACTTGGCGGGCAATGCGGTGGCTGGGTCGACGTCGTGGCCGGACACGATCGCCAGCAGGTGGGTCCACGCCCTGGGGACGACCCGCACTGGTGCATACCCGCCGCCGCCGAGCGAGAGCCACCGGCCTCCAGTGATGGTGTCGGCCAGCCACCTGACCGCCTCGTAGGAGGTGCGTTGGCCGTCGATGCTGAGGTT
>JBBQJM010000541.1:0-2248 GCA_038325895.1 Mycobacteriales bacterium | reverse complement strand
CATCCTGGCGCTCCGGCAGCGCCGCGGCGTGTGTCCGGTCGGGGCGCGTCGCGCCAGCCGGATGACAGATCCCCACCCCGGTCGGACCGGGGCGGGGATCAAGTGGTGGCCAGGGCCGGGATCGAACCGGCGACCTTCCACTTTTCAGGCGGACGCTCGTACCGACTGAGCTACCTGGCCAGCAGAACGGGCCGGTCCCACTCAGCGTGGACCCGGCCCGCGCAGCGACCCCGACGGGACTTGAACCCGCGACCTCCGCCGTGACAGGGCGGCGCGCTAACCAACTGCGCCACGGGGCCTCGCTGTGGTCCCTTGCCGACCGAAGCCGACACGGAAACCGTGTACCCCCAACGGGATTCGAACCCGTGCTACCGCCTTGAAAGGGCGGCGTCCTAGGCCGCTAGACGATGGGGGCTGGGCCATGACACCCGCCTCCAACGGCTGGCCGTTGGGAGCTTGGAAAGCATACGGCACGCCGAAGGAGACCTCCAAAACCGTACCGCACGGTGGGGCGGAGCCGATCCACGAGCCCGTGACGGGTGGTCGCGGGCCGATCGGCCCTCGTCCGTTCGGCGGGATCCGCGCAGATCAGTGTCGACCAGCGTCGGCCAGCGTCGACCAGCGCCGGCCAGCGCCGGCCAGCGCCGACCAGCGCCGATCAGCGTCGACCAGCGTCGACCAGCGTCGACCAGTCAGGCTGGTGACCCCGAACCGCGACAAGACGATCATCGCGGGAGTCGTGGAAAACGCGCACCAACCGGGTGCGAGCGACGAACGGGAGCGCGACGCCCTAGCTAGCTCGACGTCCGCCAGGTGCCGCGTCGAAGCACTGTTGGGCCATCGAGACCATTCCGCTGCGGGGCACCCACGAACCCGAGCACATCCCCGGCTACTACGCGGTCATGGCGGCCCGGCAGTAGCGGCCGGAGCCGTTCGTAGCGCCGCGCCGTCATCTTCGGAGCGGCAGATGACGAAGTCCGCGAACGCGTGCCGGCCCGGCAGGTCTCCGATGGACGCGATCGCGGCCCGGACATCGCGCAGCTGGCCGTCGGTCATCTGCAGCGGGGGCTCGTCGGGCTGGTAGCTGGTGCGGACCGGATAGTCGACGCCGGGTTGCCGTGTCATCTCGATGTGACAGCCGAGAACATAGGTGACGGGACGGGTTGCGCAGAACGCGATCAACTTGTCGATGCTGCGGGTGAACGCCGGCCAGTCGCTGACGTACAGCCGTCCCGGATACACGGTGTCGCCGGTCAGCAGGAACCCGGTATGCGGGTCGTAGAACGTCACGGCCGCTTCGTGGTGCCCGGGCGTCGACAGGCATTCGAGCACCCGCCCGCCGAGATCAACCAGCGCGTTGGCGTCAGGCGACATGCCGAAACCGAAATACTCGCGCGTGGTTTCCCACGCGGCGTCGATGACGACGGTCCCGGCGCGGCCGGCGAACTGCCCGTCGCCGGCGACGTGGTCGCCGTGCGGGTGGGTATGCACCACCAGGAGCTCGTAGCGGGTGCGGGGATGGGCCGCGAGCCAGCGGTCCAGCAGGGAGTCGACCAATTCCCGCAGTGGGAAGTACTCGGCTGATGCGGTGGCACCGGTGTCTATCAGCACGGCGCGGGAATTGCCGAAGAGCAGGAACAGGAACGGTGCTTCGTAGTCGACCGCCTTGTTCTGCCTCAGGATCACCGTGTGCGGGTCGTAGTCGAAGACCTGGATGTCGGGGTCGATGTTGTGCTTGGCCGATGGCGATCCGTGAATCCACCGCACGTCGATCGGGTGGGTCAGGGGTGTCCCCGCGGCGAAGTCGATCCACGTCACGTCCACGTGGTCAGAGTAGAACCGTTGCACGAGTGAACGATTTCATCCGTGGTGACGGCTGCACCCTCGAAGTGGGGCTGCACCGGGGCGGCATATCGTCGCCGCAGCGACGCGCCCCTGCGTCGTGCTCGTGCTCTGGAGAGGGCGACCGTGTCCGACACCCGCACCAGCAGTGGCCGCGAGGTCGTCCCGGGATGGGACGAGTTCTACCGGGATCTGCACCGGCATCCGGAGCTGAGCTTTTCCGAGCATCGGACGGCCGGCATCGTCGCCGACCGGCTGCGCGCGCTCGGCTTGCAGGTCGCCGACGGGATCGGGCGGACGGGCGTGGTGGGCCTGCTGCGCAACGGTGACGGTCCGACCGTGCTGTTGCGCGCCGACATGGATGCGTTGCCCGTCCAGGAGGACACCGGCCTGCCGTACGCCAGCA
>JBBQJM010000540.1:0-2277 GCA_038325895.1 Mycobacteriales bacterium | reverse complement strand
TGTCGGCCCACGACCGCGGAGCGCACTGCCGAGCCGACTGTCCGGGCATACGCTCCAGCTGTGGCCGGCTCCTGGGCGCGCGCCCGTGCCAGCGAGCGGATCGATGACATCCGTGCGTCGCGGCTGGATGCCACCGCGCTGCGGTGTGCGGTGCTCGACGCGATGCGCCAGGTGGTCGACTTCGATGCGTTCGTCTGGCTGCTGACCGACCCGATCACTACGGTGGGAGTGGCTCCCTACGCGCAAGTGCCGTGCCTGCCGGAACTACCGCAGCTGATCAAGGCCAAGTACGCCACCGATCTCAACCGGTGGACGACACTGCTGGGTGCGCGCTCGCCGGTGGGATTGCTGCACGACGTGGTCGGGGGCGCCCTCGAGCGCAGCCGGGTGTGGCGGGAGGTCATGAGCCGGTACGCCGTCGCCGACGTCGGGTCCGTGGTGTTCGCCGACCGTTTCGGGTGCTGGGGCTTCCTCGATCTCTGGCGAGATGCGGGCCGCGGACCATTCGCGGGCGCTGACGCGGAGTTCCTGGCCCAGGTGGCACCGTCCGTGGCGACGGCCCTGCGGCTGTGCCAATCACGGGCATTCGCTCAGGTCCCGACGCCGCACCGGCACGAGCAGGGTCCCGTCGTGCTGACGCTCGATGACGACCTGCGCATCTTCGGCCGAACGTCGGCCTCTACGGCGTGGTTGGAGAGGTTGCTGCCGCCGATGCCCAGCGACCAGGCCGTGCCCGCGAGCGTCTACAACGTCGCCGCCCAGTTGCTGGCCGCCGAGGCGGGCGTGGACGACCATCCCGCTTCCGCGCGGGTTCATCTGGCAGACGGATTCTGGCTGACGGTCCGCGCCGCCAGGCTTTCCGAGGAGCCGGCGTTGCCGCGGCCCGGAAATCCCGGCGGGGTGCTGGTGGGCACCGGACAGACGACCGGGGTGCCCAAGGACGGCGCCGCGGTCGGATCGACGCTGGTGGTCACCATCGAGGAGGCGTCGGCGACCGAGCGCCTCGAGATGTTCGCCCTGACGTTCGGCCTCACCGCGCGGGAAGACGAACTGCTCGGCCTGCTTGCCGTCGGCGGTGACACGCGCACCATCGCCCGGCGGATGGCAGTCTCCGAACTCACCGTGCAGGACCACCTCAAGTCGATCTTCGACAAGACCGGTGCCCACGACCGGGTCACCGTGTTGTCTCGTGCGCTGGGCACCCGGCGGGGGCCGGCGTTCGAGGATCGGCGATCCACGGACGCCGATCGTGCCTGATCAGCTCGCCACTCGTCCCGCGAAATTGTCCCCATGACCGCGTTTCATCCACATTCTCGGACGACCGATGTCGGCGCGAGACGAACCGGCGGATCGTCGTGGCCACAGCAGGTGCCACGACCAGGGACGTGGGCCGGAGGCGAAGGGATGTCAGCGATGAGGATGGATGCGGCGACGGTCACGATCGTGGGGAGGGCGGGCACCAACCCGATGGTGTCGGCGAGCCCCAAGGGCGACCGGGTGACGTTCCGGGTGATCTCCACGGAGCGCAGGTTCGACGAGGCGCGGCAGGATTGGGTGGACGGGGACGAATACGGGGTCAGCGTGGTGTGCTGGCGAGGGCTGGCCAGTGCAGTGCTCAGCACGGTGCGCAAGGGCGATCCGATCGTGGTGATCGGCCGGATCAGCACCCGAAAGTACGAGAAGAACGGCAGTGTGGAGTACTTCACCGACGTCAAGGGCGACTTCGTCGGACTGGATGTGGCCAAGCTCGGCAGCCGATTCTCCAGGAGCACATTCGAGAGCCGCGACCAGAGCGAATCCGGAACGGCGGCCTCGCTCGACCACGCGGGAGCGCCCGGGGATCCCGCGCCCACTGAGGTGTCCGGAGAGCCGATCGATCCGCCGTTCGACGCCGAACCGTCCTGGATCGTGGACCAGGCCGAACGTTCCCCGGCCCTGACCGGCGCCGGCTGAAGGCCGGGGGGGCGACCTCGGACGGTCAGGGACCGGTGTCGTCGGCCGTGTCGATCCCCAGCCGGTAGGAGTCGGGATTGGATTCGGCGCTGGCGTGGTGCCCGCCTGCGACTTGTTCGAACCGCACATTCAGGCCCGCGGATGTCTCCAACTCCCGCAATTCCGTCTGGACCTGCTCCACCCGAACCGTGTGATCGTCGGTCGGCGTGGTGGGCAGGAAATAGACGATGCGGGTGCCTGAGGCGAGGGTCCCGGCGATGGCGCTCATGTCCAGCCGGCGGATGACGCCGTACTGGTCCTGGATCCATTGGGTGGAAACCCCTG
>JBBQJM010000539.1:0-2292 GCA_038325895.1 Mycobacteriales bacterium | reverse complement strand
GGTACTGGGCCTGAGTGGGAAGACCGGCTACACGCAGTGCGTGCCACACCTGCATTTCCAGGTCGAAGCCAGTGTGAAAGCCGACTGGTTCACCGACTCGGTCCCGGTCTCGTTCGCCGACCACGATGTGCTGTCACGTACCGCCGATGGCGTGCCCATTGAGGGTGAGTCCTACCTTTCCGACAATGCGCCGATCGGCTCGATCGGCGCTGCGCCATGACCGGCTCACCGCTTCTCCCGTTGCTGAGGTCGCTTCCCTTTCCCTGCAACAGCACCGACCGGTGCGGATTGACGAGGTAGATCACGTGACAAGCTCAACGACCCAGCGCATCGCCGGAGCCCCGATCTCCTGGGGGGTGTGCGAGGTACCGAACTGGGGCTACCAGCTGACGCCGGACCGGGTGTTGTCGGAGATGCAGGACGTCGGCCTTTCGGCCACCGAGTTCGGCCCCGACGGATTCCTGCCGGCGGATCCGCAGCGGATGGCGTCCGTGCTGGACGCGCACCATCTGACGGCGGTCGGTGGTTTCGTGCCGGTCGTCATATACCAGCCGGCCCATGACCCGGTGCCCGACATCGAGCGACTGATCCCGGGTTTCGTGGCTGCCAAGGCGACGACGATGGTGCTGTCGGCGGATTCGGGGCTCGAAGGCTACGACAGCAGGGCGACGCTGGACGAGGACGGGTGGTCGACGCTGCTGGGCAACCTCGACCGGATCACCGCGGTGGCCGCCCAACACGGCATCAGGGCCGTGCTGCACCCGCACGTCGGCACGATGATCGAGAACGGCGCAGAGGTGCAGCGCGTGCTGGAGGGCTCCAGCATCTCGCTGTGCCTGGACACCGGTCACCTGCTGATCGGTGGCCCCGACCAGGCCGAGCTCACCCGCCAGGCCCCGGAACGGGTCGCGCACACGCACCTCAAGGACGTCGACAACTCGATCGCCGCCAAGGTCCGGGACGGGCGGCTCACCTACACCGATGCGGTACGGCAGGGTATGTACCGGCCGCTGGGCAGCGGCGACGTCGACATCGCAGCCATCGTGAGCACGTTGCAGCACAACGGCTACCAGGGATGGTGGGTGCTGGAGCAGGACACCATCCTGACCGAGGAGCCACGCGGCGAGGGACCGGTCGGCGACGTCCGCACCAGCGCCGACTACGTCCGCGGGGTGCTCGCCGGTACCGCGACCGAGCGCTGAATACGCCTTCCGCGGACGGCGGCGAGCGCTCCGCCGGCGGGCAGCGATCGAAACCGTGGACGACGGCGTGGGATCTTGCTGCTCTGACGCCTCTTCTGGCGGCAGTGGTGGGGCGGGGCAATCCTGTCCGCCGCACACCGGTCCTTGCCGGTGGAAGAGGCGCACGCCACGGCGCCGGCCGATGCGCCGTTCGACTGCACCTCACGCCACCGATGCGCTGATCAAGGCCACCCCGCCCGGAGGGTGGGCTGATCATCTGAACCTCTGGCCGGGGCTTATGGGCGAAACGCCGTGATTTTCATCGGCGCATCCTCGTGACGGGGTCTATTTGATCAGCGCAGGTCTGCGGCACCGCCGAGGCGATTTCCCGCGGGTACGGCCTGTGCTTCGTAACACGGTGAGGATTCGCGAGCGACCGACGTGGTTCGCAATGCCCGGCAAGCCGTTTCGTTCCCATGCACACCCGGCCTGTGACTCATCGGCGTGGAAGCCGCGGCGTGCCCCTTTCATCATTCCGGTGGTTCGCGGGGGCGCGAGGCGTCATTTTCGGGTGGGGAGATGGATCGCATTCCATCGACCGGAGCGGGGATCGCGGACGTAGCGATACTCGTCGTCCAAATACCTGAAGACTGCTCTTTCGGTGAGCCCGGCGAGTCGGGTAGCGAATCTCTCCCCGTCGCGGGGGCCTCCAAGGATGCGTACGATCATCATGGGGTCTGATGTCACGGCGCGTCCTGCACCTGGTGGGTTGCGGACGCCCGGCCCCGTGGAACGTGGCAACAGGAACATCCCGCCGCCACGTTCCACCCGGTGAGCCGTTTCCCGCTGAACTCCATTGGTCTGCTGGTCTGCTGGTCTGCTTGCCTGTGAGTCAGCATGCAACACTGCTACTTGGTCAGCGCGGCGTCGGCCTCGAGGAGCACGGCAGCGGCGACTTCGAGCCCTTCGATGCGGCCGAGCTCGGTGTCTTCGTGCTCGATATTGACCAGCATGCCGGGATCGACTTCCTGTAGCGCGCGCAGGAATTCGGTCCAGAACGCGACGTCGTGCCCCTTGCCCAGCGCCACGAAGTCCCACGCCGAGTTCATCG
>JBBQJM010000538.1:0-2333 GCA_038325895.1 Mycobacteriales bacterium | reverse complement strand
CGCTGCCGCGGCCCGAACAGGCTCGACAGGAGCTACGGCAGCTCCCTGTCACAGTGGTGCGAAGATGAGATCGGCGAGTTCAGCAGACCGGTGAACTGCACGGCCAGGAACGCTGCGGCCCGGTCGTCCGCTTCGAGGCAGACCCAGGCCACCCACAGCCCCAGCAGCCCCGCAGCCGCCGCTGCGACCAGCCACAGCGACGTGAGGTCCTGTCCCGCGAGCCGCGCGATCGCACCGCGGAGGGATTGGTTGATCGCCGACCACACCGGGCCGGTCCGGCCCGGGTCGAAGATCAACTTCGTGAAGTAGCGGACGGTCTCGTAGGGCAGCAGGACCAGCGCGACCGCGATGGTCGCCACGAAGAACACCACGGACCAGATCACCGCGGACCATCTGCGCTGCAACAGGTAGTAGAGCCCGGTGATCGCCGGGGTGAGCTTGACCGCGGCCGCGATGCCCACCGAGAAGCCGGCCATCCACTCCTTGCCAGCGACCGCACCGGCCAGCAGCAGCGCCGCCAGGAACAGGTTGATCTGCCCGTAGTTGAAGGTGGTGCGCACCGGCTCCAGCCACAGCCCGAGGGCAGTGACTGTGACGACGATGCCGCGGACGTGCTGCACCGGGTTCGGCGCCTTCGGTCCTGCCCTGCCGAGCACCCGCAGGGTGGAGTAGGCCATCAGAGCGATGGCGCCGAACGAGGCGATCTGCCACAGGATCCGCAGCAGCGTCCACGGCAGCCAGGTCAGCGGGAGGAAGATCATCGCCGAGAAGGGCGGGTAGGTGAACGGCAGGTGCAACGGCTCGGAGAAGAAGTCGTACAGGGTGCCGTCGGTGAGATGCCGTGCGCCGTCGACGTAGACGGCGAGGTCGACCATCAGGAATGGGTCGGAGCCGGCCAGCGTGGCCAGCACGTGCAGCACTCCGGTCGCGGCCAGCAACGCCCACGGGCCCCACGACGACGCCACCAGCCGCTGCAGCGCACGGAGCACGACGCGGACCCTCCACTCGCGACCGGTCCGTGCGCGGGGCGCAGCAGGGGGACGGGCCGCTCGCTGATCCTAGGACCCGGTCAGGGAATCAAGCCGCCGACAAGCCCACCGAGCAGGTAAGTCACCGCCATCGCGAGCAGGCCGCCGGCGATGTTCCGGGCGACCGCCCTGGCCGCCGGGGCCTTTCCGAGCCGGGCGCTGACCGAACCGGTGATCGCCAGCGCGATGACGACGGCGACGACCGTCACCCAGGCCTGGGAGATGACCACCACGCCGAGCAACGGGATCAGCGCGCCGACCACGAACGACACGAAGCTGGCCAGCGCGGCGTGCCACGGGTTGGTCAGCCCGTCAGGGTCGATCCCGAGTTCGGCCTCGGCGTGCGCGCCGAGGGCATCCTTCGCGGTGAGCTGGACGGCGACCTTGTGAGCGAGGTCCTCGTCGAGCCCCTTGGCGGCATAGATCGCTGCCAATTCTGCTAGCTCCTCTGCGGGGGTCTCCTCGAGCTCGCGGCGCTCGATGTCCAGCACGGCCCTTTCGGTGTCCCGCTGGGTGGACACGGACACGTACTCTCCGGCGGCCATCGACATGGCGCCTGCCATCAGGCCCACCAACCCTGCCAGGATGATCGGTCCGCGCTCGCCGGTGGCACCAGCAACGCCGAGCACGATGGCGGCCGTCGAGACAATGCCGTCGTTCGCGCCGAGCACCCCCGCCCGCAGCCAGTTCAGTCGGCTGGCCAACCCGGCGTCGTGGGGTTCGTGGTGGTCGGCGCCGTCGGGCTGGTTGCCGCCTACGGAACTGGTGGCCTTGTTCTCAATGGAGCTCACCGGTCCAGCTTGATCCAATTCGCGCCGGGATTCCAGCCAGCAAAGGCTTCCCTACCTGCAGCTTTGGCCTCCAGACGCGAGATTGCCTTGGCCGTGACCACGCCGGAGACGGCAGGCTTCGGCGATGGATTCGCAGCAGGTCCGCCGCGCCGTGCGTGCGGTAGTGCCTGTGCTCGCGGCACTGTGCAGGTGGCGTTCGATGGCTACCCCTGGACCGGGCAGGGCGAGGCGTGGACAGGTGTGGACGACGGACAACCACGCCTGCGTCAACTTCGAGCAAGGACGGCGACTCTTCTCGGCGGGAATGCCGAGACCGTCGCGGCCACGGACGCCGCAGTCGGCGCCCACCATCCGGCGTGGACGCCTTGGTTTCTCGGCAGCGTCGGGACCCGGCCCGAGTTCCGCCGACGGGGCTTTGCCAGGGCCGTACTGGCGCCGGCCTCCGGCGATGCGACCAGGAGGTGAACGGTCGGCCGCACTCGCTGACCGCGACCCGCGGACCCGACGACCGGCT
>JBBQJM010000537.1:0-2360 GCA_038325895.1 Mycobacteriales bacterium | reverse complement strand
GCCCGTTCGCCCGGCGGGCTTCCAGCGCACCGGAGATCACCGCCCGGAGATCACCGCCCACCTGGGACGAGATCGCGGCCGCCACCGCACCCTGGACGAGTGGCGCATCGACGATCACCACCCGCTCGGCCTGTTCGGGTTCGAGGAACTCCACCGCGGTCGACGCTGTGAGGTAGCCGCTGCCGAGGTCGTACAGCAGGATCGCGCCGTCGCCCTGATCCGCCTCGCCGATCGCGGCCGCTATGAGGTCGAACGACGTGCCGATCCCGCCGTCGTCGGTGCCGCCGGCGGGCACGATCGTCACCGACGGGGCCATCTGTCGGGCGACGTCGGCCAGACCCTTTGCCAACTCCTTGCTGTGTGAGACCAGGACCAGTCCGACGCTCACCCGTTCTCCCTCCGATGAAATCCAGCTCGCCAATGCCGGTCGACAGCGGCCCGACCCCGAGGCGCCCGTCAGTCTGCTGCAGCTCCAGCCAACGCCCGCAGCAGGTAGGCCGTGCTCTGCGCTCCCGGATCGATGTGGCCGATCGACCGTTCCCCCAGGTAGCTCGCCCTGCCCTTGCGGGCCTGCAACGGAAACGTGGCTTCGGCGCCCTCCGCGGCCGCGTCGGCGGCCGCGGACAGCACCTGGGTGACGCTGCCGCCGCCGTCGGCGGCCGCTTTGGCCGCGTTCACCGCCGGGGTGAGCGCGTCCACCATCGTCTTGTCGCCGGACTCGGCCTTGCCGCGCGCGACGACGCCGTCCCTGGCCGCCGTCAGCGCGCCGGCCACCGCGGCGCCATCCAGGGTCTCGGCGTCGCCCACCGAGGTGGCGGCCCGCAGGAACGCCGTACCGAACAGCGGGCCTGACGCGCCACCGACCGTCGAGATCAGCGTGGTGGCAACCAGTTTCAGCACCGCGGTCGGCGTCTCCGGTGCCCCTGCGTCCAGCTTGGTGATCACCGCGGTGAACCCGCGCGAGAGGTTCTCGCCGTGGTCGCCGTCACCGATGTCCCGGTCGAGGTGGGTCAGTTCCACCTTGTGTTCGGCAACGGTGGCGGCCACCGCTCGAATGGCAGTCACGGTGGTCGCGGCGTCACAAGCCATCGGTCAAACTCCCCAGCGCAACGCTGCGGTGTGCACGGGCGCGTCCCACAGCTGTGTCAATTCGTCATCGAGCTTCAGCAAGGTGATCGACATTCCCTGCATCTCCAGCGAGGTGATGTAGTTCCCCACCAGCGACCGGGTAACGGCGATTCCCTTGTCCTTCAGGTACTTCGACGCCGAATGGTAAGCCAGGTAGAGCTCGATCTGCGGGGTGCCCCCCATGCCGTTGACGAACAGCAGCGTGCTATCTCCGGACTCGAACGGCAGGTCCTCGACAATGGAACCGAGCAGCGTGGCGACGATCTCGTCGGCAGAAGTCAGCTTGACCCGCTCCCGGCCCGGCTCGCCGTGGATGCCGATGCCGATCTCCATCTCGTCCTCGGCCAGGGTGAACGACGGCTCCCCGGAGTGCGGGACGGTACACGGCGTCAGCGCCATGCCCATCGACCGGACGTTGGCGTTGACCCGCTGCGCGATCCCGGTGACCGCGGCCAGGTCGTCGCCGCGAGCCGCGGCGGCACCGGCGATCTTCTCGACCAACACGGTGCCGCCGACCCCGCGGCGCCCCGCCGTCCAGGTGGAGTCCTTGACGGCGACGTCGTCGTCGATCACGACGGCGCTGACTTCGATGTCCTCTGCGGCGGCCAGTTCTGCAGCCGTCTCGAAGTTGAGGACGTCCCCGGTGTAGTTCTTCACGATGTGCAGCACGCCGGCACCGCCGTCGACCACCTTGGTCGCATCGAGGATCTGATCCGGGGTGGGCGAGGTGAACACCGCTCCCGGTACCGCCGCATCCAGCATTCCGGCACCGACGAATCCACCGTGCAACGGCTCATGGCCGCTGCCACCCCCGGAGACCAGTGCGACCTTGCCCTTCACCGGTGCATCGGCACGCGCGATGTACGCGGGGTCGTACTGCACGGTGATCAGGTCGCTGTGGGCCTCGGCCATGCCATGCAGGGCCTCGTCGACCACGGTGGTCGGATCGTTGATGATCTTCTTCACGGCTGGACTGTCCTCTCAACGCTGATGGACGAACTGGGTGACGGGCAGTGACGCACCTGCGCGGGAGGTCGAAACCTCCGGCCCACCGCCACGCTGCCGCACTCCTGATCTTGCCCCCGGTTGTCGAACTCGGCTAGGCAAAGGATGAACTGGCAACGATCCGGGGATTCGCACTACCCTGCGTAATCGTCCGGCTCCCCCCAGGTGGGGGCAACCGCGCAACCGCCCTCGCCGGCCGTCGACGCCGGCTCGGCGCGCAGCCGCAC
>JBBQJM010000536.1:0-2365 GCA_038325895.1 Mycobacteriales bacterium | reverse complement strand
GTCGCCCTTGTCGTCGGCGTCATCGCGACCCAGAGCTTCCTCGCGGTCGGCGTCGTGGTGAGCGTGATCGGCTTCCTGACGATGGTCGGTGGAGTCGGACTTTTCGTCTTCGGTCAGCCTGGAGCACGCGCCGCCAAGGGCGTGGAGAAGGGTTCCTCGAAGTCTGGTCCCTCGCTGGGCAACCGAATGGAAGAGCGGTTCCGCCGTCGTTTCGACGAGCCCGGCCAGTAAGTCTCAGCCTCAGCGATCGCTCTGTTCGGCTTGTCTTGGATCTCTGTTCGGCTTGTCTTGGATGCGGTCGGTTCCTGCTGCCGTCGGTCCTGATGCGATCTCCCCGATTGCGCCACGGGCTGATGCTGTTGCCTGCTACTGCTTCGTTGTCGGGTTCCGTACAGGGTTCCATACAGTGCCGATCCTGCACGAGACCCTGCACCCGCCGGTGGACGGCTGTGCGCTGGCCCCGGGTTACTCCCGCCACCAGGCCGGGCGAACCGATCTCGGCACCAACCGGTCGATCAGGGACAGCGGGCCGTTGCGGTCCAGTGCCTCGCCGATGGCGGTGGCGGCCGGCCACAACGACGCGTTGCCTTCCGGCCGGGTCGCCGTCATCGTGGCGGTGTCGTGGCCGGCAGGCCGCGGGGTTGGCTGCTGACCTGTGTCGGTGGACGTCCCGGCGGTCGGCGTCGCAACGCGCCTCCTGTCCCCCGCTCGCTGCCCCGCGGTCGGTGGTGGTGTCGGTCCGGCTGTCGGTGCCGCCGGCTGCGCGTACCAGCCGCTCTCGACCTGCATGACGAGCCTGCGCAGGGTCGCTCGATCCTCGTCGGGCAGATGAGTCGCGCGTGCCAGCCGATTCGCCACGGCGCGCGCGGACTCCGCCGGGTTCAGCCCGATCCCGTGGTCGACAGCGAGGTCCTCGACCTCGCTCCACACCGCTGCTGCCGCAGCTGGTCCTCCGGCTTCGGCCAGCGATCGGCGCCGCATTAGTCGGCGTTTCCTGACAACGGTCGGCCCGGCCGTCGCGGCGGCAAGCAGGAGCGCGATCGCCAGCAGCCACCACAAGGTGGTCGACACCCTCGGCTGATCGGCGCCCAGCGGAGCTGCTGCCGTGGATCCAGCGGTCGCGCCTGCGATGTCCTCGCCGTCGGGGTTGAGTCCGCCGGACGGCGCCCTCCCGCTGGTGGCCGCGGCCGACGTCGACGGGGCTGCTTCTGTCGTCAAAGCTCCGTCGACAAAGCCTTGCTCTCCACCTTGGCCGCCGCCCAGCGGCGTGGGGTCGAAGCGCACCCACCCTGCCTTGTCGAAAAGCACCTCAACCCAGGCGTGTGCATCGTTACTGCTGATCGTGTAGCTGCCGTCAGGGTCCTGCACGCCCTGGGTGAATCCGACTGCCACCCTGGCGGGTACCTCCGCAGCACGCAGCATGATGGCCATCGCCGAGGCGTACTGCTCGCAGAATCCCGTCCTGTTGTTCAGGAAGTCGACCAACGTGTCGCCGCTGTCACCCGGCGGGACGTTGAGTGAGTAGGTGAAGCCATTGGCGGGGTCGGTGAACCATCGGCGCAAGGCTTCGCCCTTGTCGAAGGCGGTGGTGGCGCCGGCCGTCACCTGCGCGGTCAAGGTGGTCACCTCGTCCGCCAGGTCGCCGGTCTCGGTGAGCGTGCCGCCGGCGGTGACCGTGTCCGCCCGCAATTGGTCAGCGCCACGGCGCACGGAGGACACGGAGATCTCGTAGGGATCGGGTTTCACCGGATCGGCACGGTGCACGGATTCCAGGGCCGCGTCGTAGAACCAACCGCCGCCCAATCCGGCAACAGAACTCGTGCCGTCGTAGATCGGGAGGAATTGGTCGCGGTAACCCAACGAGGTCACGGTGACCCGTCGCGGGATCGCGACACCGGGTGCCAACAGCGGCTCGGTCGGAAGATCGCCGTTCGACAGGGTGTCCACCGACCACCCCTCGCCCGGCGTCCACTTCTGCAGGCCGATCGTCCGAAGGTAGTCGGGTTGATTCATGCCGGTCACCTTCAACAGCGGCACCGGGTCGGTTTGCTGCAAGTTGCCTTCGAGGGAGGCAAAGGGAGCCAGGCCGATCCCACTCGCTGCGGAGTTTCCGCCCCGGGGGAGTCGACCGGCGGTACCGATGCTGGTGACGGACGAGGACACCAGCAGCGCCGCCACCACCGCCACCGCGGCCAGCACGATCCCGCTGAGGATCGTCGCGCTGGCCGCTCCGCTGTCCGTCCGCCGCCCGCTCAGCCCGTCGACGGCGAGCAAGAGCGCGTACAGGACGGCCGGCCCGGCGAACGCCTGCCAGGGCAGCATCCCCAGGTCGATCGACGCCGGCACCGAGTACATGCACAGCAGG
>JBBQJM010000535.1:0-2404 GCA_038325895.1 Mycobacteriales bacterium | reverse complement strand
CGTGGGGGCCGACTTCGTGGCGGACCCGGGGAACCCGGCCATCGTGGAAGTCGCGCACTGGGCCGGCGAATGGCCCTGGCTGGCCAACGCGGCGCTGCTGATCGGGCAGGGCACGTGCGGCGCGGTGACGGTCACCGTGTCGACCTTGCGCACCGATCCATGGACGCTGCAGGTGCCGTCCGGCGGGGTGGCGACGGTAAAGCCGGGCAAGGCGCCGGAACCGGAGGCTGAGCGGCCGCGCGATGTCCGGTAGCGTCGCCACGTCGGAGTGCCGCGCCCGATCGCGGTGCTCCGGACCTGCCCGCGAGGGCGCGCTGACGACAGACGGGAGGTCTGGCATGGTGGCAAGGGTCAACCCGTTCACGCAGCTGCGCCTGCTGGACCTGGCGCGGCTGGACCGGGAGGTCTCCAATGCCGAACATCGGCGTCGCACGCTACCCGAACTCCCGCTGATCTCCGCCGGCACCGGCCGGGTCGAGGAGCTGCGCGGCGAGTCCGTGCTGGCCCAGACCGAGGTCAGCGACCTGGACCGGGCCGGCCGCAAGTTGGACAACGAGATCGACGCGGTGCGTGCTCGCGCCAAGCGTGACGCCGAACGGATCGCCTCCGGCGTCGGGCCGGCAAAGGACCTGTCGAACCTGCAGCACGAGATCCAGTCGCTGACCCGCCGGCAGTCCGTGCTGGAGGACGAGGCGCTGGAACTGATGGAACGGCGGGAGGTGGCCGACGCCGCGCTCACCCGCATCGACGGCGAACTCACCCAGGTGCGGACCGAGCTGGAAGCGGCGCAGTCCCGGCGTGACGATGCCTTCGCCGACATCGATGCCGGGCTGGACCGGGCCAGGGTGCAGCGGGCCGAGGTCGCCGCCGGGATGCCTGCGGACCTGCTCGCGCTGTACGACCGCATCTACGCCACCGGCAAGATCGCCGCCGCGCCACTGCACGGCTCGCGGTGTGAGGCGTGCCGGATGGATCTGGACCGGGTCGCGCTGGCCGAGATCCACGCCGCGCCGGACGACGCTGTGGTGCGGTGCACGGAGTGCGGCGCGATCCTCGTCCGTTCGTGAGCGAGATCCGTTCGTGAGCCCGACAGACACGCCCCACGACCTGGTTGTGATGTACGCCGACGGCGGGTCCCGCGGCAATCCCGGGCCGGCCGGGTACGGCTCGGTGGTGCTGGCGCCGGACGGCACCGTGCTGGCCGAGCGCGCGGCCTCGCTCGGCCGGGTCACCAACAACGTCGCCGAATACTCCGGGCTGATCGCGGGGCTGGAGGCCGCACGCGAGCTGGGCGCGTCGCGGGTGGACGTGCGGATGGACTCCAAGCTCGTCGTCGAGCAGATGTCAGGGCGCTGGCAGGTCAAGCATCCCGACATGAAACCCCTGGCACGCAAGGCTTCCGGACTGGTGCGGGACTTCGAGAAGGTCACCTTCGAATGGGTGCCGCGGGCGCAGAACACCCACGCGGACCGGCTGGCCAACGAGGCGATGGATGCCGCCAAGGAAGGCCGGACGTGGGTGCGGTCGGTGGGCGGCGACGGAGCACCGGACGGTGAATTGCCGGTCGACCTCGAGTCCGCCAGCGGGACCGACGCGCAGGTTGGCTCCAGTCCGCCGAGTTCGCCCGGTGCCGCCCCGATCGCGGTCGTCGAGAAAATCTTCGAGAAGGTCCCTCGTGACCCGGTTCGCAACGGGCAACGCGGCGGCAAGCCCGAGGCCCCGCCTGCTCTCGATCTCGATGCCGCCGCCGATACCGCCCCCACGGCCCAGGACCCCGCGGCGGCGCTGCCCTTTCCACGCACCGGGGCGACGACGTTCCTGCTGGTCAGGCACGGGGAGACGACGTGGGGCGCGGAGGCCAGGTTCGCCGGCCGGGAAGACGTGCCGCTGACCGCCCGCGGCGCTCGCCAGGCGGAGGCGGTGGCGGCCAGGATCCGTCCACTTTCGCCGTCGATCGTGCTGACCTCTCCGCTGCAGCGGTGCCGGACCACCGCCGAGGCGATCGCCGGAGCCGCGCGTGTCCGGGTCGTGGTGGAGGAGCGGCTCAACGACGGTCTGCTGGGGGAGTGGACCGGTTTCCGCGCAGCGGAGATCGCGGAACGCTGGCCCGCCGAGTTCGCTGCCTGGCGATCCGATCCCGACGCCGAACCTCCCGGTGGCGAGTCGTTCACCGGAATCCGCGAACGGGTTCGGCCCGTGCTGAACGAGACGGTCCAAGCCTTTCGTGGGCACACCGTGGTGCTGGTGACGCACGCCGCGACCAGCAAGATGATCCTGGCCACCGCGCTGAACGTGGAGTCGGCGATGGGCTACCGGGTGCGGGTGGACACCGGGTCGCTGACCGGATTCACCGTGGAACCCGCCGGCACGGTGCTGGTCTGGGTGGTCAACGACACCGGTCACC
>JBBQJM010000534.1:0-2414 GCA_038325895.1 Mycobacteriales bacterium | reverse complement strand
TTGTGGTGACAGCCCGGCCCGCAGCGACGCGGCCAGGCGCGCGTCGATCCGGCGGAAGGTCCACGCGTTGGATGTGGTGGCGGCCTGCTGCAATGCGGACAGCATGCCCTCACCGGAGGCCTTGTACAGCGCCAGCAGGGTCAGGTAGGAGATCAGCGCTTCACGCATCTCCAGTTTGCGGGCTGCGCCCTGCCCGGCCACCCAGGCCCCAACCCCGTACCAGACGGCCAGACCGATGAGCAGTGACAACCCCTGCGGCGGCACGAAAGCGATAGGAACGCCGGCGACGGTCGCGAGCAGCCAGAACACCGGCCCGATCAACACCGCGGCAAGGGTCAACCCCACCCGGGTAAGCAGAAATCGGCCGCGGGTCCACTCGATCAGTGCCAGCGCCTCGTCCGGGGTGGTGAGCCGCCAACCCGCAAGCCGGTTCTCCAACCGGCGGATCACCCCGTCCCAGCGAGTGCGGGTGCTGGGCGTGACCGGGGCGAGGAGGGCCTCCTGCTCGAGCACCGCGGCCGACAGCATCGTTCTGTCCAACGTGAGGGCCTCGTGGAGTGAAACTCGTTGCGGGACAAGCCAGTAGATCACCACAACCCCGACGGCGAGGCCGAACAGGGCCCCAGCGACGATGACTCCGACCATGATCGGGTTCATGGGCTCGGCTCCTGCACTTCGGACAGAATCCTCGGTGGCTGGCCCCCAACGGACAGCCGCCGCATCATCCACAGTCCGAGCAGCACAATGACTCCGAGGATGAACAGCACCACCTGGCCTTGCGCCGTCCCGTAGACCTGCGGGTACTTGGTGAACATCACCAGGGCACCGATGAAGATGCCGAGCACGATGATGATTGCCTGGGTTTCTTTCCGGGGGCCGGCTCTTTCCTTCTCGATGGCCCGCCTGGCTTTCACTTCCGCCCCTACCGCCTCGGCGAGGGTTTGCAGGACGTATGGCACCCGCTCGGATCCGCGGGTGTTGACCGCCCGCTGCAGCGCCAGGACCACGATGTCGCCGAGTGCATCGTCGATCTCGTCGGCGAAACGACGCAGCGCCTCATTCCTGTCCAACCTCGGTGTGGACAGTCGGGTGGCGAGCCTGGAGACCTGTTCGGAGATCGCGGGCGGGGCATGCTCGGCGGACCGGACGATCGTCTGCACTGGCATCGACCCGGACGCCATGCTGTCGGACAGGTGCCGCACCCACTGCTCCAACCCTTCGAGCCGGTCGATGCGGTCGGCGGCGACCCTGCCGCCCCCGAAGAAGTATTTGCCGCTCAGTACCAGCGCCCCGACAAGCAACGCACCCACCGGCCACCCCGTGACCAGCCACACCACTGCCATCGCGGCCGCGGCGCCACCGAACCGGATCAACCGGCGCCGGCTCAACCCCCGGGAACCGGCGGGCCGAACCCGTGACGCCCGAGTCCGGAACACCGACCCGGTGTCCCTCCCGCGAACGGCGACCACGACCCCGCACATCCCGCCGACCACCCCGATGGCCGCGACCGCGGCACCGACCGCGTAGGGGTTCACGAGAAGCCCCTGATCGGGAACGGTGAGTCCCAGGCCCCGTGCTCACGGGTCAGCCACGCCATGTCCAGCCCTGCGCGTCGGGCCCACAGGTTGTCCGCCGACGGCAGCGGCCCCCGCGGGTACCCTCGCGGATCCAACAGCCGGGCGTCATCGTCCTTCGCTGGCCCGAAGACCTCCGTCGTCGCCGGGACCGGGCTGTCCGAGGACATGTCGCCGACCTGGATGATCTCTGAGACGTAACGGATCTCGGTGGGCTCACCGGTGGTCCGGTCGGTGACTTCTTCCCGGTCAATGAAGATGATGAAGTCCAGGGCCGTGGCGATCTGACGCATGGCCGCCTCGTGCGTCAACGACGGTGCATGGTCGATCAGCAGCGTGGCCATCGACTCGAAGGTCTCCCGGGCCGAGTCGGCATGGAAACTTGCCATCGACCCGCGATAGCCCCTGCTCATGGCACGCAGAAGGGCAACGATCTCCTGATTCCGGGCCTCTCCGACGATCACCCTCTCCAGTGAGTGCCGCAGCGTCCACGGAAAGACGTCGCCGATCGTGATCTCGCCGGCTGGTTTGCCTGAAGCGTCCCGGTCACCGCCCCCGACACGTTCCTCCACCGGGATCAGCAGCGGGAAACGCCCAGGAATGGTGTGCAACAGCAACTCATATTCCGTTTCTAGTGTTGCGAAACGTTCCTCACTGGAAATGCATTGCGCAAGCGCGCGGAGCATCGTGGTTTTTCCGGCGGACTGGGGCCCCACAACGAGCAGGGATCGCTTGCCCACCACGGCGGCGTGCAGGAACGCCATCATCGACCGGGAGATGGTTCCCCACCGCACCAGGTGCTCCAGGTGAACATCCACGAACCGGTGTCGGCGGATCGTG
>JBBQJM010000533.1:0-2416 GCA_038325895.1 Mycobacteriales bacterium | reverse complement strand
AGCACCAGCACCAGCACCAGCACCAGCACCAGCACCAGCACCAGCACCAGCACCAGCACCAGCAAATCCCGGCACATCCAGCAGCACGGCGAGCTCCTCGGTCAGTCCGTGGTTGTCCCGCGGCGCTCCCTCGATGCTGATCACCGGGGCGAGCAGCCGCGCACTGGACACCAGCCAGACGCCTGCGGCGGCATGCAGATCCGCCCTGTTCTGCACCTGCGTCGTGGTGCTCCAGCCGGCGTCGCGGGCGGCCCGAAACAACCGTCGCACGGTGATCCCGTCCAGAATTCCGTCCCGCGGCGGTGTCGACAGCGTCTGCCCGTTCGCCACCACCACCGACGCGGTCGGGGCCTCGAGCACCGCGCCGTCCGATCCGAGGAAGATGACGTCGTCGGCATCGTTGGCGGCGGCGTACCGCAGCGCGGCCATGTTCACCCCGTACGACAGGGTTTTCGCGCCGGCCAACAGCCACGGCGCATCGGCGGCGGACCTCGCGGTGAACCCCCTGTCCAGCAACAACACTCGGATACCATCGGTTCGCTGCCGGCGACTGACGGGGGACAGCGGGCCGCCCAGCAGGTAGCACACCGGTTCCACCGCCGACTCAGGTCCCCGGGAGACCACCAGTCGCAGCACCATCTGGTTGTCACCGGTCCAGGCATCCACCAGCGCGTCGACACCGGTGCGCCAGCGGTCGGGTGCGGGCACCACCAATCCGGTCATCTCCGCCGAGATGGCCAGCCGCGCCAGATGGTCGTCCAGGTCGCGGGCAACGCCGTCCACGACCAAGGTGGTCTCGAAGACGCCCTCGCCGCGCAGCACGCCGAGGTCGTCGGGCCGCAGCAGTGGTGCTTCTGGTGGCAGCAGGGTTCCGTCGAGCAGCGCGGTCAGCGGCGCGGGGTGGTCCGTCACGGGCACCACCCTATGCAGTGCTGACCCCCCACACCGGTCGCCACCCGCCCGACGAAGTCACCGCCACGGCGTCGAACGCGATCGAATAGGCACATTTCGAGCGCGCCGGAACCCGGCTCACCGAGCCGGCGCCGATCAGAGCTTGCGCAACCGGATCCGGGTCACGGCGTGGTCGGCGCCCTTGGTGAGCACCAGGGTCGCCCGGCCACGGGTCGGCAGAATGTTCTCCACCAGGTTCCGCTCGTTGATCGAACTCCAGATCTGCTCGGCCGTCGCCGCCGCCTGCGCGTCGGTCAACGCCGCATACCGGTGGAAGTACGAATCCGGATCGGCGAAGGCCGTCTCCCGCAGCCGCAGGAAGCGTTCGATGTACCAACGCCGCACATCGGCGGGCTGGGCGTCGACGTAGACCGAGAAGTCGAAGAAATCACTCAGGGCCAGCGCGCTGCGACCCTCTTCGTCCAAGTGGGCCGGCTGCAGCACGTTCAGCCCCTCGACGATCAACACATCCGGCCGCCTGACCACCACCTGGTCATCGGGCAGGATGTCGTAGGTGAGGTGGTCGTAACGCGGCGCGCACACCTCGTCGGCGCCCGACTTGACCTCGGCCACGAAGCGCAGCAGCGCGCGCCGATCGTAGGATTCCGGAAAACCCTTGCGAGCCATGATGTGTAGCTGTTCCAGGACGGAGTTCGGGTACAGGAAGCCATCGGTGGTGACCAGCTCGACCCTGGGGGTGTCCGGCCATCGCGCCAGCAGTTCGCGCAGCACTCTCGCGGTGGTGGACTTGCCGACCGCGACCGAACCGCCCACCCCGATGACGAACGGGGTGCGCTCGGACCGTTCACCGAGGAACGCGCTGGTCACCTGATGCAGAGCGCCGACGCCGCCGACGTACATGTTCAGCAACCGCGAGAGCGGCAGGTAAATGGTCTCGACCTCGTCCAGGTCGATCGGATCGCCGAGGCCACGCAGCCTGGTGACCTCGTCGGCGGACAGCGGCAAGGGCGCGGGCTCAGCCAGCGCGGCCCATTCGGCCCGGTCCATCTCGACGAACGGGGTGACCCCGTGCCCGTTGAACACCGGCGACCGGCGCCGGTCGAAGAGCCCGGCGATCGCGGGGCCGAAGGCCCGCTCGTCGCCTGCTGCACCGTCACCAGCCATGAGCCGCAATTCTGCCCGGCGCGCGGGCGCCTGCCGCTTCGAGCCCTTGTGACCTGCGACTCATTCGAGTGACGCGCACGGTCTGCAGGACGCCGGTGGTCGCGATCGAGCGGGCTTTCGGGTGTGCGTCTGGCCACTCCTGTCCGTGCTGCCGAGGTCAACGCCGCGCCATTGGTCCATGCTGATCACACGGGACTGGTCGAACAGGATGGTCTGTCCCCGGACAGAACCCCGATCGATCGATGACGAGGTGCGCGGGCATGGTGGAATCTGGCTTCCAGATCGGCGGCGGTGGCCCCAGGGCCTACGACCACTCGGTCGCGGAGTTCGCCGGTCCGTT
>JBBQJM010000532.1:0-2424 GCA_038325895.1 Mycobacteriales bacterium | reverse complement strand
GGAGCAGATGGCGAATTTCAACCGCGAACGCATTCCGGAGCGGCAGCCGCACGCGAAGGGCGGCGGCGCGTTCGGGGTCTTCCAGGTCACCGGAGACGTCAGCGCCTTCACCCGGGCCGCGGTGTTCCAGCCCGGCACCGAAACCGAACTGGTGATCCGGTTCTCGACCGTCGCGGGGGAGCGCGGGAGCCCCGACACGTGGCGCGATCCGCGAGGTTTCGCGTTGAAGTTCTATACGTCGCAGGGCAATTACGACATGGTGGGCAACAACACACCAGTGTTCTTCTTGCGTGACCCGATGAAGTTCCAGCACTTCATCCGTTCGCAGAAGCGGCGGGCGGCCAACAACCTGCGCGACAACGACATGCAGTGGGATTTCTGGACGTTGTCCGCGGAGTCGGCGCACCAGGTGACCTGGCTGATGGGCGACCGGGGCATCCCACGGACGTGGCGGCACATGAACGGCTACAGCTCGCACACCTACATGTGGGTCAACGCGGCGGGTGAGAAGTTCTGGGTGAAATATCATTTCAAGACCGACCAGGGCGTCGAGTTCTTCACCCAGGACGAGGGCGACCAGATGGCCGCCGTCGACACCGACTATCACCAGCGCGATCTGTACGAGCACATCCAGTCCGGCGAGTTCCCCAGCTGGACGCTGAAGATGCAGATCATGCCGTTCGAGGACGCGAAGACGTACCGGTTCAACCCGTTCGACCTGACCAAGGTGTGGCCGCACAGCGACTACCCCTTGCAGGAGGTGGGCCGAATGAAGTTGAAACGCAACGTCACCGACTACCACGCCCAGATCGAACAGGCGGCGTTCGAGCCCAACAACATCGTCGCCGGGACCGGCCTGTCGCCGGACAAGATGCTGCTGGCCCGCGGGTTCTCCTACGCCGACGCGCACCGCGCCCGGCTGGGCGTCAACTACAAGCAGATCCCGGTCAACACCCCCAAGTCGCCGGTGCATAGTTACTCCAAGGACGGCGCGATGCGGATCACGCCCGTTTCCGACCCGGTGTATGCGCCGAACTCGTACGGCGGCCCGCTGGCCGATCCGGCCCGCACGGACGACGGCGGCACCTGGTACGCCGACGGCGAGATGGTGCGCACCGCGTACACCCTGCGTTCCGAGGACGACGACTGGGGGCAGGCCGGCACCCTGGTCCGCGAGGTCCTGGACGACGCCGCTCGGGTCCGGCTGGTCGACAACATCGTCGGCCACCTGCTGAACGGGGTCAGCGAGCCGATCCTGGGGCGCGCATTCGACTATTGGCGCAACGTCGACAAGAGCCTGGGCGACCGGATCGAGCAGGGCGTTCGCAGCAAGCAGGACGAAAAGGACCCGAAGGCCGCTCAGCAGACCAGCCCCGCGCGGGAAAGCATGCAGGCCAAAGCCTAACGGCGTATCACGGCCAGAACCTCCGAGTCGGCGTTGGGAACCCGTCCTGCCGGCTCGGAGGTTTTGCTATTCCTGACGAGCCGGAACGTCGATGTCCATGCGTCGACTCGCCCCACGCTCTGCAGCTTCATGGTCGTGATCAACTTGCTCGGAACCTGATCGGGAACCTGTTCGGAAGCCTGATCGGAACGGTGATCGGAACCGTGATCGGAACGGCCCGGCCAGCAAGGTGCCGGCATTTCGGACAGGATTGGGAGATGTCCCGTCCGTCGGTCGGGTGCTGGCGCGCCTTTCAGGAGGTTTTCATGGCGATCGGACCTGTCGAGTTGCTGGTGTTGTCGTTCCCGAGCGAGCGGGCCGACCCGACTGTGGTCGCCTCCGTGCAAGAAGTGGTCGCCAGCGGCTTCGTCACGGTGCTCGACCTGGTCTTTGTGTCGAAGTCGCTGGACGGGGAGGTGCGGGTGGTGGACGTTTCCGAGGGACTGGACGAGCACGGGTTGGCGGTGCTCGAGGTACAAGGTCAGGCGCTGATCAGTGACGACGACCTCGAACTGGCCACCGACACACTCGACCCGGGCACTTCGGCCGTGGTGATCGTGTATGAGAACAGTTGGGCACGGAAGGTTTCCGGGGCGATCGCGGATGCCGGCGGCGAGCTCACGCTGCATGTGCGCATCCCTCGCGACGTAGTGGAAGCCGCCTTGGAAAACGCCCTGGCCGAGTAGCTCGCAGTCCCCGGTCGGCGCGATCACCATGCCGCACCGGACCACGATCACCACTGCACGATCACCACTGCACGATCACCGATTGGAAGGAAATCCGATGCTTCGTCGACGAGGCCGCCCCGGACTGCTGGGTACGGTCGCCCGTACCGCCGTTGTCGCCGGTACGGCAACCGCCACCGCCACCGCGGTCAGCCGCCACGGCCAGCAGAAGGCGGCCGAGAAGGAGGCAGCCGCCCAGCAGGAGGCGGGACCGCCGCCCCCCGCACCGCCGCCCCCCGCCCCGCCGCCGCCCCC
>JBBQJM010000531.1:0-2433 GCA_038325895.1 Mycobacteriales bacterium | reverse complement strand
AACGGTGCGCCTCGTCCCGCAGCCGCTGCAGCAGATACAGGGCCTCGCTGGTGCGCGGGAAGATGATCGGGTCCGGTTGCTCGGGTACCCAGACCTCTTCCAGTCGCTTGGCCAGCCCGCAGACCGTGACGTCGACGATGCCCAGCTCGGCCAGCTGGGCCGCCGCGGCGTTCACCTGGGGCGCTCCGCCGTCGACCACCAGCAGCTGCGGCGGGTAGGCGAAACGCCGCGGCCGACCGGTCTCCGGGTTGATGCCGGGCGGCGGGGCGAGCACCACCCGACCGGCGAGGCGGCCGCTGTCGGGCGCGCCGGCGGTGTCGGGGTCCCGCGGTTCTGGGACGGACGGCTCGCCGGGAGTGGCGCCGGTAACGGACTCCGCCGGGTTCTCGGTTGGGTTCTCGGCGGAGCTCTCGGCGGTGCGGTTCGCGCCGTGGGTGAACCGCCGGCGGACCACCTCGGCGATGGATGCGGCATCGTCGCCCGGCCGGTCCCGGATCGCGAACCGCCGGTAATCGCTGCGCTTGGGCAGGCCGTCCTCGAACACCACCAGCGACGCCACCACGTCGGTGCCCTGCACGTGCGAGATGTCGATGCATTCGATGCGCAGCGGCGGGGTGTCCATGCCCAGGGTGTCGGCGAGTTCGCTGAGCGCCGCGGACCTGGCCGTCAGGTCGCTGGCCCGCTTCAGCCGGTGCTGGGCCAGTGCCTCGGCGGCGTTACGGGTTACCGTCTCGGCCAGCGCGCGCTTGTCGCCGCGCTGCGGAACCCGCACGGAAACCTTGGATCCGCGCAGCCCGCCCAGCCACTCCGTCAGCTCCTCCTCGGTGGCCGCCTCCTGGCTGGGCAGCACCGGGACGAGGATCTCCCTGGGGACCGCGGTGCCGCCGTCGTCGTCTGCGCGGGCGCCGTAGAACTGCAGCAGGAAGTTCTCCACCAACGAGCCGAGGCCCGCCGATCCGGCGCTGTCGGAGTCCACGTCGACGATCCAGCCGCGCTGGCCGCGCACCCGGCCGCCGCGGACATGGAAGACCTGGACGGAAGCCAACAGGTCGTCCGCGGCGATTCCGACCACGTCGGCGTCGGTGCCGTCGCCGAGGACCACCGCCTGCTTCTCCACGGCCCTTCGCACCGCGCCGAGGTCGTCACGAAGCCGGGCCGCCCGCTCGAAGTCGAGGTCGGCGGCGGCCGCGGCCATCTCCTTCTCCAGCCGCCGGATCATTGGATCGGCCTTGCCGGCCACGAAGTCGCAGAAGTCGTCGACGATCGCCCGGTGTTCCGCCGCGCTGACCCGGCCGACGCACGGCGCTGAGCACTTGCCGATGTAGCCCAGCAGGCACGGCCGGCCGATCTGCTGCGACCGCCGGAACACCCCCGCCGAGCAGGTCCGGGCGGGGAACACCCGGAGCAGCAGGTCCAGCATCTCCCGGATGGCCCAGGCATGGGCGTACGGCCCGAAGTACCGGACACCCTTGCGGTGCGGACCGCGCATGACCTGCAGCCGCGGGTACTCCTCGCCGATGGTGACGGCCAGTTCCGGGTAGGACTTGTCGTCCCGGTACCGCACGTTGAACCTGGGGTCGAACTCCTTGATCCAGTTGTATTCCAGCTGCAGCGCCTCGACCTCGGTGGACACCACGGTCCACTCCACGCCGCCGGCGCTGGTGACCATCTGCGCGGTCCGCGGGTGCAGCGACGCCAGGTCGCCGAAGTACGAATTCAGCCGGGACCGCAGGCTCTTGGCCTTGCCGACGTAGATGACCCGGCCGCCAGGATCCCGAAAGCGGTAGACCCCCGGCGAGTCCGGGATGGTGCCCGCCGCCGGGCGGTAGGTGCTGGGATCTGGCACACCGGCGAGGGTAATCCAGTGGCCCGACGCCGCGGCCGGCCAGCCGATCTGGCCCCGCCGGAGCCCGACCACCCGGCTAAGGTGATGCGGCCAGCCGGGTGCATGACCGGCCGGCGAACCATCGAACGGTCGGCACGCAAGGAGCGCAGATGGAGATCTGGCCAGGTAAGCCCTACCCCCTGGGCGCCACCTTCGACGGGACGGGCACGAACTTCGCGCTGTTCAGCGAGATCGCCGAGGGCGTCGAGTTGTGTCTGATCGGCGAGCGCGGCGGCGAGAACCGCATCCCGATGCCGGAGGTCGACGGATACGTCTGGCATTGCTACCTGCCTGCGGTGCAACCGGGGCAGCGCTACGGCTATCGGGTGCACGGCCCGAACGATCCGGCCAGCGGTGCCCGGTGCAATCCCAACAAACTGCTGCTGGACCCGTACGCGAAAGCGGTCTCCGGGTCCATCGACTGGGATCCGGCGCTGTTCTCCTACGACATGGGATATCCCGACTCCACCAATGACGCCGATTCCGCGCCGCACATGATGCACGGCGTCGTCATCAATCCGTTCTTCGATTGGACCGGCGACCGGTCG
>JBBQJM010000530.1:0-2465 GCA_038325895.1 Mycobacteriales bacterium | reverse complement strand
CAGCACGATGACGTCGAACGATGCCGGACCACCCGCTGCGACCAGCACATCAGGGGTCAGCGCCAGCAGATCGGAGGTCAGGAAGAGCGGACCGGGGTAGCGATCACGCGCAATGTCGATCAGCCCGGCGTCCCGGTCCGCCCCGACGGCGGTATGGCCCATCCGGTGCAGCGCCGCCGCGATCCGGCCGGTCCCGCAACCGGCGTCCAGCACCCGGGCACCCCGTGGGGCCAGCACGTCGACGAACCTGGCCTCGCCCTCCAGATCGGCGCCCTCGGCGTGCTCCCGGGCGAATCGGGCCGCATAGAAGTCCCAGCGCTCGCCGGTCACCGTGGTCTCCCACCGCGTCGGCGGCGGTTCAGCGGAAGGCGTCACGAGAGCATGATGGCACGAAAGCGCGGTGGAAAACCCGCGGCTGCCGTGTCCGATTCCCGCCAGTCTTCCCGCCGGTCCGATGGCAGAGTGGTTGGCATGATAGCAGATCCGGAGTACCAGTACCGGGCGGTGGTAACCCGGGATGCCCGGTTCGACGGCCAGTTCGTCACCGCGGTTCGTACCACCGGCATCTATTGCCGGCCTGCCTGCCCGGCCCGCACACCGATGCGCAAGAACGTCAACTTCTACCCCACCGCGGCCGCGGCGCAGGCGGCCGGCTTCCGTGCCTGCCGCCGGTGTCTGCCGGATGCCGCGCCGGGGTCCCCGGAATGGAACCTGCGCGCGGACACCGTCGGCGCCGCCATGCGGCTGATCGGGGACGGCGTCGTCGACCGCGAGGGCGTGCCGGGCCTGGCCCGCCGACTCGGGTACACGCCGCGACACCTCGGCCGGATGATGACGGCGGAGATCGGTGCCTCACCACTCGCACTGGCCCGCGTCCGGCGGGCGCACACGGCACGTGTGCTGCTGACTGCCACGACCCTGCCGATTGCCGACATCGCCTTTGCCGCAGGCTTTTCCAGCGTTCGACAGTTCAACGACACGGTCCGCGAGGTGTTCGCCACCGACCCGAGCGCGCTGCGCGCCCGGCATCGCCCATTGCCGGCTCCGGTCGGGCGGCTCAGCCTGCGACTGCCGGTCCGGGCGCCGTTCGCCGCAGATCCCCTGCTGGCTTTCCTGGCCGCGCGGGCCGTTCCGGGTGTCGAGGAGGTGCAGGGACGGGCGTACGCCCGAACCCTGCGGCTGCCGGCGGGAACAGGGACCGTCAGGCTGACGTTGCCAGGCCCGAAAGACCAGCCCGTGGTGGCCGCGGTGCTGCTGCTCCAGCACCTGTCCGACCTCGCCCCGGCCGTCGACCGCTGCCGGCGGTTGCTCGACGCCGACGCCGACCCGGTGGGCATCGACCAGGCGCTGGCCGCAGACCCGGTGCTGGCCCCGTCGGTACGGGAGGTACCGGGCCTGCGGGTGCCCGGTGCCGTCGACGGACCGGAGATCCTGCTGCGCGCCCTGCTCGGCCAGCAGGTGTCCGTGGCCGCCGCCCGGACCGCCGCTACCAGGCTGACCAGGCAGGTTGACGACCGGTTGGCCGAACCCGACGGTTCGCTGACCCACCTGTTCCCGTCACCTGCCGCCGTCGCCGCGCTGCCGTCGATCGTCGGCCCGCGACGTCGCGCCCAGACCATCCAGGACACCAGTGCGGCCATCGCCGACGGTTCGCTGATCATCGATCAGGGCCGGCGCACCGCCGAGTTGGAGGCCGATCTCACGGCCCGCCCCGGGATCGGGCCATGGACCGCCGGGTACGTGGCGATGCGGGTGATCGGTGACCCCGACGTGCTACTGACCAGTGACCTGGTGCTGCGGCAGGGTGCGGCTGCGCTCGGGCTACCGGACCATCCGGCGGGCCTGACCGCCCGCGCGGCGGCCTGGCGGCCGTTCCGCTCGTACGCCGGGCTGCATCTCTGGCGCGCCGCGAGCGGGGAAGTCGGCTCCAGAAATGCGATCACCAGTCCCGAGATAGCTACCGAAACACCCGAGCTTGCGAAAGGCTGCGTCTGATGTCCCACCCACTGTTGCCCAACCCACTGATGCCTTCACCCACCGGGCTGACCGCGACCATCACCACCCCGATCGGGCCGTTCACAATCATCACGGTGCAGCGCCCGGATTCACCGGCACCGGTCGTGCTCGCGTCGGGCTGGACCGACCGCGTCGACGAACTCACCGCGCTCATCTCATTGCGGCTGCGGCCGGGAACCGTCCGGCAGGTCGACGCCATCGACGGCGTCACGGACGTCGCGACCGCCTACCACGAGGGCGACCTGGCCGCGATCGATGATGTTGCGGTGGAACAGGTCTCGGGTCCGTTCATGATGCAGGCGTGGAAGGTGCTGCGGACCGTGCCGTCCGGCGGCCCGATCAGCTACACCGGCTTCGCGGAGGCCTGTGGCAATCCGACGGCCGTCCGCGCGGCGGCGTCCGCGTGCGCGCGCAACGCGGCCGCGTTGTTCGTGCCCTGTCACCGGGTG
>JBBQJM010000529.1:0-2485 GCA_038325895.1 Mycobacteriales bacterium | reverse complement strand
GACCAACGCGATGCCCTCGAGGTGCGTGAGGTTCATCTTCAAGGTGCCGGCGATCAGTGGCTTGCGGGCGGTTGTCATCAGGGGTTCATGCCTCCAGTACGGCAAGACCGGGGAGCTCTTTGCCCTCGAGGAACTCCAGGGACGCACCACCGCCGGTCGAGATGTGGGTGAAGCCGGATTCGTCGATGCCAAGGATGCGGACGGCCGCCGCGGAGTCGCCGCCGCCGACCACCGAGAAGGACGACGACTTGGCGATAGCCTCGGCCACCGCCCTGGTGCCGTCCGCGAACGGGGCCAGTTCGAACACACCCATCGGCCCGTTCCAGAAGACGGTGGCCGCGCCGGAGGCGATCTGGGAGAAGTTCGCGCTGCTCTCCGGGCCGATGTCCAGGCCCAGCCAGTTGTCCAGGATCCGGTCGGCGGTGACGATCTGGATCGCCGCGTCCGCGGAGAAGGCGTCGGCGATCACCACGTCGGTGGGCAGCACGATCTTGTCCGGGTTGTCGGCGAGCAGCTGCTGACACGTTGCGATCTGATCTTCCTGCAGCAGCGACCCGCCGACGCCGTGGCCCTGCGCAGCCAGGAAGGTGAAGGCCATGCCGCCGCCGATCAGCAGCGAATCGATCCGGGGCAGCAGCGAGGTGATGACGCCGAGCTTGTCCGACACTTTTGACCCGCCGAGCACCACGACATAGGGCCGGTCCGGGTCGACGGTGAGCTTCTTGAGCACCGCGGTCTCGTTGGACACCAGGTAGCCGGCGTAATGCGGCAGCCGCTGGGCGATCTCGTAGACCGAGGCCTGCTTGCGGTGCACCACGCCGAAGCCGTCGGACACGTAGGCCGCGTCGGGACCGACGACGCCGACCAGATCGTCGGCGAGCTGACCGCGCTCCTGCGCATCCTTGGACGTCTCGCGGCCGTCGAAGCGGACGTTCTCCAGCATCGCCAGCTGCCCGTCCTTCAGCGCGGCGACCGTCTCGCGGGCCGACGGCCCGACCAGGTCGTCCGCCAGCGGGACGGTGACGCCGAGCAGTTCGCCGAGCCGGGCGGCCGCGGGTGCCAAAGAGTACTTCTGATCCGGTGCGCCCTTCGGTCGCCCGAGGTGAGCGGTCACGACCACCTTGGCGCCACCCAGCAGCAGGGCCTGCAGCGTGGGCAGCGACGCGCGGATCCGGCCGTCATCGGTGATGACGCTGCCGTCGAGCGGAACGTTGAGATCGGAACGGACCAGCACGGTGCGACCGGCAATGCCGGAAGCCAGCAGATCGTCGAGGGTGTGCACGTCGAAACTCCTTGAGCAGGCAACAGACACAGGGCGAATACGGTGTGGACTGCGTGTGGTGGCAGGCGTCCGGACAGACAGCCTCAGGTCACCAGGACGCGAGACAGTTCGCGGGCGGGGTCCGCAGGGACCGACTTCGTCCCCGGCGAACTCCACCCGCGAGTCAGTGCAGAGTCAATGCATTAGAGGCTGGCTCCCACGAGCGTCGTCAGGTCGACCAGCCTGTTCGAGTAGCCCCACTCGTTGTCGTACCAGCCGACGATCTTGAAGAAGTTGCCGCCGAGGCCGATGGTGAGCGGCGAGTCGAAGGTGCACGACGCCGGCGAGCCGACGATGTCCGTCGACACGATCGCGTCGGTCGAGTAGTACAGCCGGTTCTTCAGCGGGCCGGAGTCGGCGGCGGCCTTGAACGCGGCGTTGACCTCGTCCACCGTGGTGCCCTTTTCGAGTTCCACGGTGAGGTCGGTGACCGAGCCGGTCGGCACCGGGACGCGCAGCGCGTAACCGTGCAGCTTGCCCTTGAGCTCCGGCAGCACCAGCGCGGTGGCCTTCGCCGCACCCGTGGTGGTCGGGATGATGTTGATCGCAGCCGCGCGGGCGCGCCGGAGATCCTTGTGCGGGAAGTCCAGGATCACCTGGTCGTTGGTGTAGGCGTGGATCGTGGTCATCAGACCCTGTACCAGCCCGAAGCTCTCGTGCAGCACCTTGGCCATCGGCGCGACGCAGTTGGTGGTGCAGGATGCATTCGAGATGATCGTCTGCGAACCGTCGTAGGCGTCGTCGTTCACACCGAGGACGACGGTCAGGTCCTCGCCGGTGGCCGGCGCGGAGATCAGGACCTTCTTGGCCCCGGCGGTCACGTGCGCCCGCGCCGCGTCGGCCTTGGTGAAGAAACCGGTCGACTCGATGACGACGTCAACACCCAGGTCTCCCCACGGCAGCGCGCCCGGGTCTCGGTTGGACAGCACCTTGAATTCCTTGCCGTCCACGCTGATGACGCCGTCACCGGCGTGTACCTCGTACGGCAGCTTGCCCATCACCGAGTCGTACTTGAGCAGGTGTGCAAGGGTCTTGGTGTCCGTCAGGTCGTTGACGGCGACGATCTCGATGTCCTGGTCGAGAGAGTCGACCGCTCGCCAGAAGTTGCGGCCGATCCGGCCGAATCCATTCACTCCGACGCGCACAGTCACGTGTGTCAGCCCT
>JBBQJM010000528.1:0-2493 GCA_038325895.1 Mycobacteriales bacterium | reverse complement strand
TGTGCCCGATCTCGATGACATACGCCGCGGAGCCGGTGATCCGGCAGTACCCCGCGCTCGCCGCCGCCTATTGCCCTGGGCTGCAGTCCACCCGCTACCACTTCGGACTCCGCCCCCCTGGGTCGAAACGTGGCCTGTTGGCGGGGATGTCGATGACCGAGAAGCAGGGTGGTCCAGGTGTCCGGGCGAACACCACGACAGTGACACCGGTCGGCGGGTCGGCATCGGCCGCCGATGAGTACCGGCTGAACGGGCACAAGTGATTCACCTCGGCGCCGATGAACGACGTCTTCCTCACCCTGGCGCAGGCGCCGGGCGGGCTGACCTGCTTCCTGCTCCCCCGGGTGCTTCCCGACGGCGAGCGCAACCGCCTGCGGCTGCTGCGGCTGAAGGACAAGCTGGGCAACCGGTCCAACGCGTCGGCCGAGATCGAATACGACGACGCGATCGGCCGGCGGATCGGCGACGAGGGCCGGGGGGTGGCCACCATCCTGCAGATGGTCAGCATGACCCGGGTCGATTGCGTTCTGGGGTCGGCGGGGCAGATGCGAGCCGCGCTGTCCGAGGCGGCGTACTACGCCGCGCACCGGTGGGCCTTCGGCCGCCCGCTGATCCAACAGCCGGCGATGATCGCCGTGCTGGCCGATCTGGCGGTGGAATCATGGGCGTCGACGCTGACCGCGCTGCGGCTCGGAGCGCTGGTCGACCGCACGGCAGGCACCGGGGTCGGCACCGGTGACTCGGCGGCGCAGGATGCCGCGCTGCTCCGGCTGGCGTTGCCCGCGGCCAAGTTCTGGGTGTGCAAGCGCGCCGTGCCGATGATCGCCGAGGCGCTGGAATGCTTGGGCGGCAACGGGTATGTCGAAAGCTTCCCGATGGCCCGACTGCTCCGCGAGTCGCCGCTGAACGGGATCTGGGAGGGGTCGGGGACGGTCAGCGCACTGGACGCGGTGCGCGCGCTGGACCGCTCACCGGCCTGCGCAGACGCACTGCTCACCGAACTCGGCCGTGCGGGCGGCCTGCACCCTGCCTTCGACGGCACGGTGACCAGACTGAAATCCCTGCTCTCGGCAGGCCCCGACCCGGCCTCGGCCAGAACCATGGCGTCACTGATCGCGCGGCTGTTCGAGGGTGCGCTGCTGGTTCGTCACGCGCCTGCCGACGTGGCCGAGATCTACTGCGCGACCCGTCTCGGAGACCGCGGCGACCGGGCGTTCGGCGACCTGCCGCCCGGACTCCGGCTCGCCGACGTCGTCGCCGCCGCCACCCCGACGACCTGAACCCGACGACCTGAACCCGACGACCTGAAGCCCGGAGGTCTGGACAGCGGTCAGGCCACCTGGTCCCGCTGCAAGTGGGTCACCGGACACACCCCAGGCCGCGGCACCGCGGGCGCCGACTCCCGGACCGGACCAGGGACCGGACCGGCCGCGGTTGACGGCGACGCCCACGCCGCTGGGTGCTCCCGGAACCCCGGGGTCAGTTCCCCGGTCGCGTAGTACCGGTGAAAGACCGGCGTGGTCGAGCCACTCATCGGCGGTACCAACCAGGACCAGTCACCCGGAGTCTCCCTCCCCTGCTGCTGCTCCCGATGCAGATGCGACATGAACTGGTCGGCGGCACTGTGGTGGTCGACGATCCGGACGCCGTCCGCGCGGAACGAATGCAACACCGCCACATTGAGCTCCAGCAGCGCTCGGTCCCGCCACAGGTTGGTCGCACTACGGGTGGACAGGCCCAGACCGCGGGCGATGACCGGCAACTGGTCGTAGCGGTCGGTATCCGCGAGGTTCCGGGCGCCGATCTCGGTGCCCATGTACCACCCGTTGAACGGCGCTGCCGAGTAGTGCAGTCCACCGGCCTCCAGCGCCATCCCGCACACCATCGGCAGCGCATGCCACCGCAAGCCCAATTCGGCGAACCACGGGAATTCGGGGTGCCGGATGGGTACCTCGAGCACCGCGTCGGCCGGCAGCTCGAACAGCTGCGGCCGGCCGGACCCCACCTGGATCGCCACCGGGAGCACGGTGAACGCGGTCCGCTCGGCGGGTTGCCAACCCAGATGTTCCAGCACCGAGGTGAACCCGACGTGCAGCGGGTCGCCGAGCACCGTCCCGTCGCTGCGACGCCACCCCGCGTACCGGATCAACTGGGGGTTCCAGATCCTGGCCCGCGGCTGGCCATCCGCGTCGGCCGCGAACACGGACATCACCGGTTTGATCCGGCCGCCGTTGGTGGCCAGCCGGACGTGATCCACACAGGCCTGGAAGATCTCCTCCGCGGATTCCCGATCGCGGACATCGAGTACCGTGAGAGTTCGCCAGGGCAGCCGACCGATGCAGCGCGAGCTGTTCCGCCAGGCCACCCGACAGGCATAGGCCAATTCGGCGGAATCCATGGAATATCGCCCGGTCCTGGCCACGGAATGGGTGATCTGCCGTAGCCGGGCGGCCCCGGCTTCGGCATCGATGAGCTGCTCGGATCGCATCAACT
>JBBQJM010000527.1:0-2506 GCA_038325895.1 Mycobacteriales bacterium | reverse complement strand
GGTGGTTGGTCGAGCTGACGGGAAATAGTGTGACCGCGGGGCCGGGCGCGGAACGTCCTCCTGCGGTCGGATCTTCGGGTGTCGGGTACTCACAGCGGAGGATCCGTTGCCGTGTATCCGGCGGGCCTACGCTCAGCGGGTGAGCAACATTGCGTCGGAGCCGGCCGGGGTCCGGGTGGTGATCGCCGACGATCAACGCTTGGTGCGAACCGGATTTCAGGTCATCCTCGGTGCGGACGCGATCGACGTGGTCGGCGAGGCCGCCGACGGCGCCGAGGCAGTCGAGCAGGCCGTCGCGCTGCGGCCCGACGTAGTGCTGATGGACGTCCGGATGCCCAGGATCGACGGTCTGCAGGCCACTCGCCTCGTGCTGGCCCGAACCTCCTGCCGAGTGCTGATTCTCACCACCTTCGACTCCGACGAATACGTCTACGAGGCACTGCGCTCGGGGGCCAGCGGGTTCCTGCTCAAAGATGCGCCGGCCGAGCAGTTACTCGCGGCGGTCCGCTGCGTCGCGGCCGGCGACGCACTGATCGACCCGTCGGTGACCCGCCGGCTGATCGGCCGGTTCACCCGAGCGCTACAACCGGCGGCCGGCGTCCCCGAACAGCTCCGCCACCTCACCAATCGCGAACTGGATGTGCTGCGGCTGATGGCGGCCGGGTCGTCCAACCAGGAGATCGCCAGGGAGTTGGTGGTCGAGGACAGCACGGTCAAGACCCACGTCGGCCGCGTACTGACCAAGCTAGGCCTACGAGACCGGGTCCAGGCCGTCGTGCTGGCATACGAGACCGGCTTCGTGGTGCCCGACCGAGCCGGAGGCGAGCGGTGAGCGGGTCAGTGCGGTCCGAGCCGTGACCGCAACCACTGCTCGGCCTCGCGCAGCCCGACGAGGCGTGCCGTTTTCGGCTGAGGGTGTTGGGTGCTCCGGCCGGCAGGATCACCCGTGACGGCGTCGCCAGTGCGGGATCTACCAGGCCACGTTGCGCCCCGACTACCCGCGCGTCGAGCTCGATTCGAGCTGACACGACCACGCGGTTCGCGACCCGACTCGTGCCTCTCGATTCCTCGGCAAGCACACGGCGCATCACCAGCCGCCGCGCCGTCCCCGACCGCAATCGGCTGCCAACCGGCAGCTCGTCAGAGAGTATGCAGGACTGGGACCTTCGGCCCTTGAGACGCCACGCCTCGCAGTCGTACGGTCGGCGTCAGGGAAGGGAGTCGTCATGACACCACCCGCGCAGCACAGCAGCACCCTCGCGCCCGACCGCGGAACCGGCTACTACTCCGACGACCGTGAACGTTGGTGGGACGACCGGCAGCAGCGCTGGTTCCCGATCGGGCCACAAAAGGACACGCTGGAGATCGAACTGGAAGCCGACGGCGGCACGTCATGGCTGACCAGCGTGCTCGGCACGCTGGGCTCCCCGTTCGCCACTGGGACCTACCGGTTCGTCGCTGTCGCGCACAGCCGGGATCCTCGTTGGCCCACCTACCGGGTCGTGGGAAAGACGTTCGTGGAGACCCACGCGTACCTTGCTGACATCCCGGAGCCGGAAGCATGGTCCAGCGCGATGACCGCGAGTCTGCGCGGCCTCCGCGGTGCGCTTGCCGAGCACGGATGGATTCTCACCGGCCGCCGGAACGAACCCTGGTCCTTCCAATACGTCCGGCCCGGCATCGACCCGACGCCAACCGATCAACCCCGTGGCGAGCTGTGCGTTGAGACGTCCGTGCTTTCGTTGACTCAAACAGTGCCGCCGACCCCGGCCGTTGCCGACACCTCCGGCCGCTGCCGACCGGCGACCACGACCACCTCGACACCGTCGTCCCGTCCCCGGGCCGGCGACCAGCCGCCGGGACAACCCCGGTCGTAACGCTGCCCTGCCCTCTGCAGGCGCAGCATGCGACGCAGCCAGCTGACCCTCCACCGGTGAACCCCTGGCGGGGCCCACGACTACCAGATCCGGCTGGCACAGCGCCCGCCACCGGTAGCGCCGCCACTTCGCCGGCGAAATGAGTCAGAGATGACCGGCTCGGCCGGCCGCTCGGTCGTACCGTAGTCAGCCACCCCGACCCCGACGGGCGGCGACTACCACAGGCTGCGCCTACCCGGTCACCTCGTGCGCCTGGTTGATCAGGCCGGACCGCCATCGTCGGGTAGGCCGTGGAACAGGGGGAGGGCGTCGGTGATGGCCTGCTGTACCTGCGACCACTGCTCGGCCCACTGTTGCAGCGGTGCCAGTGTGTGTTCCAGCAGGTCCATCTGCTGTTCGAACGCGGCGAGCTGTAACCGCAGGGCCCCGATCAACGCCTTCTTGGCCCGGATCTCCTGCAGGAACGTGTCCAGCTGCGCCGTAGGGGCCGGAGCCTGCTCGGCCATCGACCGCAGGTAATCCAGCATCCCTTCGGCAAGCCCCGCCCCCGGCACACCGGCGGCGATCCACCCGGTCACCCCGGGCGCCGCCGTCAGCTCGGAGAACAGGCGCAGCTGACGGAGGAACAC
>JBBQJM010000526.1:0-2507 GCA_038325895.1 Mycobacteriales bacterium | reverse complement strand
GGCCGTCGCCAATTCGATCGGCGCGCTGCTGTTGCATCTGCGCGACGAGTACGGCGTCAAACCCAACATCTATTTCGAATGGACCGAGGGCAACCCGGTGTCCAACCTGCTGCGATTCCTGTTCTTCGGCGTCGGTGAGATCGCGCCGATCACCAGGGAGGTGCTCAGGCGGGCCGAACCCGACCGGGCCAGGCGCCCACGGGTGCACGTCGGCTGAGCTACCCCAGAGCTACCCCAGAGCTGTCCCCGTTCTGTCCTGATCCGGACCTGATCAGCGTTGATCTGTCCCTGATTCGGCCCGAACCGTTTCGGCACCCCCTCCGTACCGTGGATAGTGATTGCCGTGGAGCCTTCCCGCAGGGGAGTACACATCGAGCTTCTCGGGGCGTTCAGCGTGCAGGTCGACGGCACGCCGGTGGACGCCCGGGAGTGGCGACTGCGCAAGGCCAGGACCCTGGTGGCGATGCTGGCGCTCGCGCCCGGCCAGCGACGGCATCGCGAGCAGGTGCTGGAGCGACTCTGGCCCGACCTGCAGCCCGTCGCTGCGGCCCGGAACCTGCACCAGACCCTGTACGTCGCGCGGCGTGCGTTGGCCGGCGCGAACGGTGGCTCCGACGGACTGCTGGCCATCAAGGACGAGCTGATCGTGCTCGACGAGGCCGGCCCCGTGCCGGTCGACGTGCTCCGTTTCGAGCGACTGGCCACGGGCGCACTGGTCTCCGGTGACGAGGCCGCCCTGCGCTCGGCAGGGGAGGCCTACGCCGGCGACCTGCTGGCGGACCAGCCGTCCGCGGACTGGTTGACGGCGCGTCGGGAGGAGTTGCGGGAAGCTCATCGGGCCGTCCTGGTCAGGCTGGCGTCGGCCGTCGCCGAGCGAGCCCCGGACGAAGCGCTGCTGTCGCTGACCCGGGTGCTCGAGTCGGACCCGGTGCACGAGGGTGCGGTCCGCGCGCTGATGACGCTGCTTGCCGCGGGGGGCCGCCGCTCGGAGGCACTTGCCCGGTACGAGCGGCTGCGGGCCGATCTGCTGGAGGCGTTCGGCACGGATCCCGATCGGCAGACCACGGCGGTGTTCCGCGAACTGCTGACCGGCGCACCCCCGGGACCGCCGCGGCGGGCACCCGCCGACCGCCCGGAACGCCGCGGTAGCAAGGCCGGTCACCTGCCGACCCCGGTGACCAGCTTCGTCGGCCGGGAACGAGAACTCGCCGAAGCGCAGCGACTGCTCGGGCGCGCGCGGCTGCTCACCCTCACCGGAGCCGGTGGCTGCGGCAAGACCAGGCTGGCGGTACAGGTCGCCGAGCGGGTGCGGTCGGAATATCCGGACGGCGTGTGGTTCGTCGATCTCGTCGCCGTCGGGGAGTCGCTGCTGGTGGCGGACATGGTGTCCGAGGCCCTCGGTCTGGAACCGGGCGCCGGACCACAGCGCGGCCAGTCGCTCGTCGACCAACTGCGGTTCTCCAGCGCGCTGATCGTGCTGGACAACTGTGAGCACCTGCTTGCGGCCTGCGGGCATCTGGTGGCCCAGGTGCTGGCCGGGTGCCCCGGGATCGACGTGCTGGCCACCAGCAGGGAGCCGCTGCAGGCGCCCGGCGAATTCACCTTCAGGGTCCCGTCACTGGCGTTGCCCGCGCCGGGCCTGGTGATCGCCGGCGACTTGGCCGCGCTCCAGCAGCTGGCGTCCGTGCGGTTGTTCGTCGAGCGCGCCGCTCAGGTGCGACCGGGCTTCGCCCTCGACGCCGACAACGCCCAGGGCGTGGTCGACCTGTGCCGCCGGCTGGACGGGATGCCGCTGGCGCTGGAGCTGGCCGCCGCGAGGATCGCGGTGCTCGAACCGGCGGAGATCGTCCAGCGCCTGGGTGACGCCCTGTCAGTGCTGGGACACGGCCCGATCGGCATCACCCGGCACCAGACGATGCGAGCCACCCTGGAATGGAGCCACGACCTGCTCACCGAGCGGGAGAAGGTCCTGCTGCGCCGGATTGCTGTGTTCGCCGGCAGCTTCACGCTGCCGGCCCTCGAGGCGATCTGCGGCCGCCCGCCGTTGGATCGCACCGAACTGCTCGACCTGTTGAACCGGCTGGTGGACAAGTCATTGGTGCTGGCCGAACGATCCAACGGCGCGTCCCGGTACCGTCAACTCGAGCCGGTCCGGCAGTACTGCCGGGAGAACCTCGAACGGGCCGGTGAGCTGCAACTGCTGTCCGCCGCGCACTGCGCGTACTACCTGGACTTCGCGGCCGGGCACGACCCCGAATACGCACAAGGGGTCGTCACCGAACATCCGAAGGTGGTCGATCTCGAGCACGACAACCTCCGCGCGGCGCTGCGCTGGTCGTGCGCGCACGACCCCGCGAGCGCGATCCGGCTGGCGGCCGGCCTGTGGCGGGACTGGGTGCTCCGCGGGCACTTCGTCGAGGGTGCCCGCTGGGTGGACCGCGCCCTCGCGGCCGACCCCAGCCCGACCAAGGCTCGCGCCAGGGCACTGGTCGGGCTGGCCGGGCTGG
>JBBQJM010000525.1:0-2521 GCA_038325895.1 Mycobacteriales bacterium | reverse complement strand
ACGATCACCGGAAACAGCCAATACGTGGTGCTCGGCGGCGAGTTCCCGACGGTGAACGGCGCTGCCAAGCAGGGCCTGGTGCGCTTCGCCGTGAAGTCGATCTCGCCTGCCAAACGCGGACCGCAGGTGACCGGCAGCAAGTTCATGCCGAACCTGAGTTCCCCGGCCGCCGGAACGGTGCGGGTCGGTTTCCAGGCCAACTACGACCAGGACGACACCTCGCTGACCTATCGGGTGGTCCGCAACAGCAACACCTTGGCGCCCGCCTACACCACAACGGTCGATTCGACCTTCTTCAACCGACCGACCATCGGCTTCACCGACACGAATCTCACCCCCGGCGCGACCTATCGCTACCGGCTCTACGCGCGCGACCCTGCCGGCAACGAAATCGCCGGTGACACCGCGACGATCGTGGTCTCCGGCACCGGCTCCGCCAGCAGCTATGCCACCACCGTGCTCGGTCAAGGGGCCTCCATATTCTGGCGGCTGGGCAGCTCGGGGACGGCGTTGGACTCCGCCGGCCTGTCGAATGCGGTCGTCGGAACCGGGGTGTCGGCCGGCGCCGCGGGCGCAATCGTCGGCGACACCGATACCGCTGCCACCTTCAACGGGACCGTCGACGCCCGGGTGTCGACCCCGGTCGCATCGCTGGCTCCGAACGCCACCAACGCCTACAGCGCGTCGGCCTGGTTCCGGACCACCAGCACCACCGGCGGGAAGATCCTGGGCATGGGAGAGGTGCAGACCGGCGCTTCTGCCCTGTACGACCGGCACATCTATCTGGACAACTCCGGCCGACTGAATTTCGGGGTCGCACCGCGTGGCATCGTGACGATCACCAGCCCCACGACCTACCGGGACGGGCAGTGGCACCAGGTCGTGTCCACCCTCGGGGCGAACGGGATGGTGCTGTACGTCGACGGTCAGCAGGTCGCGGCCCGCGCCGACACCACCTCGGCGGAGGACGTTTTCGGCTACTGGCGGGTGGGCGGGGACACCATCGGGACCACCTGGCCCAACCGGCCGACCACCACGTCCTTCACCGGCGACATCGATGACGTGGCGATCTTCCCGACCGCGCTGACCGCCGCTCAGGTCGCCGCGCAGTGGGTCGCGTCCGGACATGGTGCCCCGCCACCGAACACCCAGCCGATGGCCTCGTTCACCGCGCCGGCGACAAACCTGACGGCCACGCTCGACGGCACCGCATCCTCCGACCCGGACGGCACCGTCGCGTCCTGGGCCTGGACCTTCGGCGACGGCACCACCGGCACCGGCGCCACCACCAGCCACACCTACAGCGCTGCCGGCACCTACACCGTCGGACTCACCGTCACCGACAACCAGGGCGCCACCTCGTCCACCAGCAAGTCCGTCACCGTCACCGCAGCCGGTCCGCAACCCATCGCGGTGGATGCCTTCGAGCGCACGGTGACCAACGGGCTCGGCGCAGCGGGGACCGGCGGATCATGGACGCTCAACGGGGTGTCGACGCTGTTCTCGGTGTCCGCCGGCTCCGGCCGGATCTCGATGAACTCCCCGAGTGCCGGACCGATGGCCTTCCTCAACGCGGTCTCGGCCACCGATGTCGATGCCACCATCGACATCGCGCTGAACAAGCCGCCGACCGGAACCGGCGGGGTGATCGGCACGGTGATCCTGCGCCACACCGCGACCGCCGACTACCGGGTCAAGGTCAAGATGCTGCCGACGTCGACCCAACTGCAGGTGTCCAAGGTCGTCAGCGGGATCGAGACGACCTTGGTCACGCAGACCGTGGCGGGCTTGACCTACCTGGTGGGCGACACCCTCAGGTTACGGGCGCGGGTGTCGGGGACCGGCACCGCGACACTGTCCGGCAAGGTCTGGAAGGTCGGCGCCACCGAGCCCGCGAATTGGCAGACCACGAAGACCGACACCGAAGCCTCACTGCAAACGCCCGGTGCGCTCGGGTTGCAGGCGTATGCGTCGAGTTCGGTCACCAATGCCCCGATCGTCGCGTCCTTCGACAACCTGAACACGGTTCCCGCGGCCTGACGATCGTTCCCGAGGCGTCACACCGCCGTGACTCGCACGCCACACAAAACCCCAGCCCATGCCCGACAATCACCCAGTGACCGACACCCAGACGGCAGAGCAGGCAGACCAGGCAGATGCGGCAGTGGCGACCCTGTCCGGGATCGGGCGCGTCGTCGAGGGCGCCGATGTCGGCGCGCGGCAGCCGCACCACAGCTCGGGTAACTTCCCGGGCATCGCCGACTACGCGTTCCTGTCCGACTGCGAGACGAACTGCCTGATCTCGCCGTCCGGCGCGGTCGAGTGGATGTGCATCCCGCGACCGGACTCGCCGAGTGTGTTCACCGCGATCCTGGACCGGGCCGGCGGCTCCTTTCGGGTGGCGCCGTTCGGTGTCCAGGTGCCCGCCGCCCGCCGCTACCTGCCGGGCACGTTGGTGTTGGAGACGACCTGGCAGACCCGACCGGGTGGCTGGTGGTGCGGGATGCGCTGATCATGGCCC
>JBBQJM010000524.1:0-2585 GCA_038325895.1 Mycobacteriales bacterium | reverse complement strand
GCGAACTCCAAGCCCTGGGCTACAAAGTCACCCTCGAACCCGCAGCCTGAAGCCCCTGACCAAACACACCAACCGAATCGACCGAACTACAGGCTCGGCCGCCGTTGGAACACGTGTGGTCACCTTTGATTTTCGGATCAGACAGGTGCAGTTGCACGACGTGCTGGCCAAGATCGGGGGCGCGGGAGCGTTGACCGATAGGTTCCTGGCCGCCATCGGCGCCTTCGGAGGCCTGGCGGTCGGCGGGTACGCAATCTCTGCGGCCCTGCGGATGAGCTCGGAGGAATCGGCCGACCGGCTCGGCCCGGTACTGGCCGGTAGCGTGGCCCGGACCCGCTGGATGGCAGGTCACCTGCTGTTCGTGGTGCTCGGACCGGTGCTGGTGCTGGGGGTGGCTGGTCTGGTGGCCGGACTCGTCCACGGGGCCCGGATCGGCGACGTCGGCGGGGGTCTGCTGTCGACCCTGTCCGCCATGCTGGCTCAGGCTCCTCCCGCGTTGGTGATGGGCGGCATTGCGGTCGTGCTGTTCGGCTGGCTGCCGCGGTGGACGTCTCTGGCCTGGGCCGCGTTGGTCATCTCGTTGCTGCTCGGTCAGCTCGGCTCGCTGCTGCGGCTGCCGCAGGGGCTCATGGACCTTTCGCCCTACAGCCACGTTCCCCTGTTGCCGGCCGAACCGATCAACTGGCTGTCCACCATCGTGCTGCTCGCCGTCGCAGCGGGCTTGATGATCGCCGGGCTCCTCGGGTTCGGGCACCGGGATGTGAACTGAGCAGTACCGACTGCAGATCTGATCAGTGATCACTGAGCCGGTCGCCGGGTCCATCCGCCATGCTGAGCGCCTCGGCGTGCCGACGCGCCACCGCACGCAGCGCGGATTCCGGGTCCTGACCGGCGGCGCCCGCCTGATAGGCGATCCGGAACAGCTGCTCACCGATCGAATCGCCATCCGGGAGATCCACCCGCAAGCCGAACTTCGCCGCGCGGTGACCCAGCTTCCCGGCCAGCGCCGCCGACGGCTGGCCCAGCGCTACCCCGGCCAGGGCTCCGGAGCGGCCGTGTTCCGATCTCTTCAGCTCGTCCCAACGGTCCTGCTGATCGGCCGCGGAGTACGAGAGGGCGGCGTCTTCCCGAGCGGTCCCCGGCCCGCCATTCGTCGATCGGGCTGGTCCGCCGAACACGTGCGGGTGCCGGCGAACCAGCTTGTCCAACAGGTCCCCCGCAACGTCGTCGATGTCGAATCCGCCCCGATCGCCGGGCGTCTCGTCGGCGATCCGGGCGTGGAAGAGCACCTGCAACAGGACGTCGCCCAGTTCTTCCCGAATGGCGGCGGCATCTTCCCGCTCGACCGCGTCGACGAGCTCGTAGCACTCCTCGACCAGATACCGCAGGAGCGAGGTGTGAGTCTGTTCCGCGTCCCACGAACACCCGCCTGGAGCGCGCAATCGGTCCATCACTGCGACCGCGTCCAGCAGTCGCCCGCCCGGCGCGCCGCCCGCACCGCCGCGCCCGGCAGCGGGGCGCCCGGCAGCGGGGCGGCTCCGGCCGGCGGTATCCGCGGGCTCGAGGCGCTCAACCACGATCCGGCACCCGTGTCACAGGCCGCCGTCGCCGGGAACCACCTGTAACGCGTGGGGATCCCAGGCGCCCAAACGGGGATTGACGGTGACGCCGGCCTGCTGCGCGTACGGCGCCAGCAGCAGTGCACCCAGGTCGAAGGCACCGGAAATCTGCTGCTGCTGGAGGTCGGCGGCGGTGAGCAGGGCAGGCTCCTCGCTCCGGTCGAGCACGCGCAGCACGAGATAGCCGTCCTGGGAGGGGTACAGGATGACGTCACCCACCTTGGCGCTGAACACCCCGGTCGCACCTGCCCCCGGTGTGCTGAGCAGGGTCAGCGGCTGGCGTTGCACACCCTTGGGGGATGCCGCGATCAGTGCATCGACGCCAACCGGGTCGGCGAGGAACTGGTTCCGTTCGTTGATCGCGTCCTCACGTGTGGTGACGCTGATGCCGTCCACCGAGACTCGAACATCGGTGACGGGCGCACCCTGCGCCGGCAACGTCTTCAGCAGGCCCTCCAGGCGCAACAGATCCCGAATCGCATCGGGAACCGCCGACTCCGCGACACCCAGCTGCTGGGCCGCCGTGGCGGATCCTGCCCCCGATACCGCCGCATTGACATCCGAGTCGGACACCTGGACCCCGGCGTCGGCCGCGGCCAGATCGAGCAACTGACCGCGGATCGCCGCCGTGGCCTGCCGCCGGTTGACCTCCGCCACAGCGACGGGGCTCACCGTCGCCCCTGTGGTCTGCTGCGCTTGGACCAAGGCGGCCGATCGATCGAAGATCGCCGCCTCGGAGATGGACACATCCCCCACCTGCGCCGCCGAACTCGGCGGGTTGGAACACGCGGAAACCGTCAGAACGACTACGGACACCCCGATCAGGGCACCCACGACCCGGCCAGAGAACACCCACGTCACCTTCCATGTCGGAGGCCGCCAGCAGATACCCACCCGACGGGACGGCCCTGCTCAGACTGCCACACAAGCCCACCACGATCCGAACGAGCACTCGATCGCGACGAG
>JBBQJM010000523.1:0-2598 GCA_038325895.1 Mycobacteriales bacterium | reverse complement strand
ATGACGCCACGGCAGCCGGCATTTGCGCACCGGGCTGCTGCGGGTGCTGCTGTTCGGCATCGTCGAGGTACCGGTCAGTCTCGGCCTCGGGTTGCTGCTGGCGTTGTTGTTCGAATCATCGCTGGCCAAACTCAAGCGATTCTTCCAATTCGCGTATTTCCTGCCTTAGCCATTCCCGGTGTAGTGGCCGCGCTGCTGTGGGGCTTCCCTCTATCTGCCGAGCGTCAGCCCGGTCGTCGCGGTGCTGGAATACCTCCACCTGCCCCACGATTTCCTCAGTGACCGGGTGGTCCTCTCGTCGGTCGCCAACATTTCCGTCTGGCAGTACAGGGGTTTCAACATGATCGTGATCTTGGCGGCCATCCAGGCGCTGCCGCGCGACCTGTACGAAGCCGCCCGGATAGACGGGGCCGGTGAGCACCGGAAACCTTTTCTCCACAACGGTTTCGCGATCGTGAACTTCGACCTTTGGGCCAACATCGGCCCGATCTCCTCCTACAGCGACGGGCTGTTCTGGAAATGGATGGGCAATTCCCTCATCTACGCCGTCGGTGGCGGCGCACTCAGCACGGTGATCTCGATGATGACCGGATATGCGTTGGCCAAACTCGACTTCCGCGGCAAGAACCTCCTGATCGCCGCCATCCCCCGTTCGGGGTCTCCCTTGGGTCTCCCTGGCCTGGGTTTACGCCCGGTCCGCCATCCCGAACGAACTGCTGGAAGCGGCGCGGATCGACGGCGGCGGTGAGTTCCGGACTTTCCGGTCGTGTGCGCCCGGATCCTGGCGCCGGGCGCGGCAACCGTGATCCTTTTCGCGTTCGGTCGTATGTGTTGCCCTCGATGATGACCACGCACAACATTCATGGCCTGCTGAACGTCGACATCGGCGGCGGCTTCCCCGCGCTGATCGCCGAGATGCTGGTCCAGTCGTCACGGGGCTCGGTCGCGCTGCTGCCTGCCCTTCCCGCCGATGGCAGACCGGGGCCGTCACGGACCTGCACTGCGGGGGCAGTGGTCCTGTCCGAGCTCCGCTTGGACCCCGACAGCCTTCAGGTGCTGCTGAGTTCACCTGTAGCGCAGCTCCTTTCGGTGCGGCTGCCGTGGCCGGGCCGCACCTCCGAGCAGCGGGAACCCGTCACCGTGGTCGGGTCGAGCTGGGTCCGGGCGCTCCGGTCCTGCTCAGGGTGCAGAAAGCCGGATGACACGCCGGTGCACGATGATGACGTTCCGTCGACCCATCCTGTCGTCCCGCGGTTCGGCCCCTAGTTTCCAGGAGTTGCGATGCCCCTGTTCGACCTGCCGCTGGATCGGCTCCGCACACACCGGTCGGCGGTCACGCCCCCATGGGACCTTGCTGCGTTCTGGGCCGACACCCTCGCCCGGGCCCGTGCCCACGACCTCGACCTCCGCCTGGTCCCGGAGGACGCCGGCCTGACGGTGTTCGAGGTCGACGATGTCACCTTCAACGGCTTCGGCGGGGCGCCGATCAAGGGATGGTTCCTCCGTCCACGCGGCGCCACCGGGCCGCTGCCCTGCATCGTCGAGTTCGTCGGCTACGGCGGCGGCCGGGGACTGCCCGCCGAGTGGCTGGTCTGGCCGGCCGCCGGCTACGCACACCTGGTGATGGACACCCGCGGACAGGGCTCGGAGTGGCGTTCCGGAGACACCGCGGACCCGTGGCCGGGCAACGGCCCGCACGTCGGGGGCTTTCTGACCCTCGGCATCGAGCACCGCGACGACTACTACTACCGCCGGGTCTTCACCGACGGAGTGCGTGCCGTCGAGGCGGCCCGCGCGCTGCCCGGCGTGGATCCCGCGCGCATTGTTGTTGCCGGCGCCAGCCAGGGAGGCGGCATCGCCCTGGCGGTCGCCGGCCTGGAGCCTGATCTGGCGGCGGCCGTGGTGGACATCCCGTTCCTGTGCGACATCCGGCGGGCCACGGAACTCGTCGAGACCGACCCGTACGCGGAAATCGCGACCTACCTGCGAGCCCACCGGAGCCGGGTGGAGCAGACCTTCGCCACGCTCGCGTATTTCGACGGGGCGGTGCTCGGCCGCACGGCCACCGCGCCCGCGCTGTTCTCGGTCGGCATCATGGACGACACCTGTCCACCATCAACGGTTTTCGCGGCGATCAATGCCTACGGTGGGCGCGCCGAGGTGCGTGAGTACGCCTACAACAAGCATGACGGCGGAGGATTCCACCACCGTCGGGTGCAACTCGCCTTCCTCCAGAAGATGCTCTTCGGGCCGATCACCCTGGGCGTGCCGTCCGCGCTGATGGACGGGACCGCGCACAGGTCGGCGGCGGACCACGACGCCACCGAAGCGCCTGCCGCGCACGACGGTCACCCGTCGCCCTCCGGCGACCCTCGACCCGACGGACACGTCAACTCCGGTTCGGCAGCGGTGGGGTCCGATGTCAGCTGACATGTCATGCTCGCCTACAGAGCGGGTCGGCGGCACGATGTCCCAACACCACGATGTCCCAACACCACGGTGCCCCCGAGGGTGGGTGGCCGGGACCGTCGGCCGCGACCGGCAGGGGATCAAGGAACGAAAGATGCGGTCGGCGTGTCGCTGACCGCTACCGCGATC
>JBBQJM010000522.1:0-2613 GCA_038325895.1 Mycobacteriales bacterium | reverse complement strand
GCCGCAACGAGATCGGCCCTGGCGAGTTCGGCGGCCAACCGGACCTGTTCGGCGCTGCGTCGCCGACCGTGCACCACCAGCACCACCGGCGCACCCAGATTCGCCGCGATCGCGGTGGTCGCGCCCAACTCGTCGTCGCTGCCGACCACCACCAGCGCGTCGTATCGGCTGCCCAGATCCTGGAACCGGTCGACGATCGTGGCCAGGGCGTTGCCGGTGTCCGCACGCCATTCCTTCGAGCCCACCCCGATAGCGGAGGCGTAGTCCTGCTCGACGGCAGGCTGCGCCAGGAGTAGTTCCACCACGCGATCCACCGGCCGGGACGAATCCACCACCGGCCGGAAGATGCCGACCTTGCCGACCAGGCGACCAAGCAGCGTCACCACACCGAGGGCGACCGTGGCTTTCCCGGAGCCGTCCTCGGGCGCGGCGACGTACACATTGCGCGACATCAGCCGGAGACTACCGCCCGCTCACCGCGACGGCCCGTTTCACCCGATGGTTTCCTGATCATCACATCACCGGAAGGCGTTGAGTCCGGTGATGGCGCGTCCGACGATGAGGGACTGGATCGAGTCGGTGCCTTCGTAGGTGTAGACGGCTTCGATGTCGGCGTGATGGCGGGCGGGAACGTGAGGCCAGGGCAGCCGTCGCCCACAATGGAAGCGCCGGCGATGCCCAGCCGGCCGTATTCCTTGGCGAGTTCCACCGGGAATTCGGCGCGTTGCCAGAACCCGGCCGCGGCCGGTGCGACCCGGGTATCGCACCACACCCGTACCCGATCGCGGATCTCGCGTTCGTGGTCGCCCAGCAATTCGTCAAGGCCGCAGAAATCGGTTCCACGGGACAACGCCAGATCATCACCGTTGGGGAACTCGACGTCCACCCGATCGGCGTCGTCGCCGGCCACACCGACCGGACGGTCAACGATCGCGGTCATCGCTGGATCTCTTGGCCTGAAGGAATCGGCGAGGCAGAATCCGGCCCCTGGGAATCCGGCTCTCACGTCCGGGCAACCGGGTGGAACCGGGCGGTTCGTGCATCACGATCCTCGTCCTGGCCCGGAGAACACCTGTGGTGACGACGTCGCGACGCTGTAGGAGTTGTCCTCGTTCTGCACGACGTCGGCTACGGCCGGTGTGACCAGTCATACCCCGTTCGGGGAATCAGTGCCAGCCCGCACCCACACATACCGGCGCCGGGAGCCTCGTCGGAGCAGCCGCGGAGTCTCTTTCGGTCGTCCCGGCCGTCACCCGGCCATCGCCCCGGCCACCCGGCCCGACGCCTATGCTCGCAGAGACGCATCGCCTCGATCGCCGCCCGCCAGTTGGCTGCCCCCGGCATGGCGGGTCTTTCCGGCAGCGGCCCTTCGTCGATCTCGTCTCCTGCGATGGCACGCGCGGTCGCTTCAGTTCCGGGAGGAATTCCATGCCTGTTGTCGAACCTCCGAACGGCTCCGCTGTCACGAATGTCGTCGGCTCCGCAGCATTGCCGCTGCCGGCCGAGCTCCTGGGCGGAGCCGCGCTGCGGGACAAAGTGGTGACCGCCGCCGAAGCCGTGCGCCTGATCAGGGACGGCGATGCAGTGGTGGTGGAGGGATTCGTGGGGCAGGGATTCGCCGAAGAACTGACCCTCGCGCTGGAGAGCCGCTTCCTGCTCACCGGGACCCCGCGCAACCTGACCGCGGTGTTCACCGTCGCCTCCGGCGACCGGAAGGGTCGGGGGCTGGACCGGCTGTGCCACGAAGGTCTGCTCGCGAAGGCCATCGGCGGCCATTGGGGGCTGTCACCTGCGCTGGGGAAGATGGCCGTGGGCAACAGGATCGAGGCCCACAACCTGCCCCAGGGGGTGGTGTCACAGCTGTTCCGGGACACCGCCGCCGGTAAGCCGGGTCTGATCACCCGGGTCGGTCTCGGCACTTTCGTGGATCCGCGCAACGGCGGCGGGAAGATCAACGAACGCACCACCGACGACCGCGTTGAGCTGATCGTGCTGGACGGCCAGGAATACCTGTTCTACAAGGCATTGCCGCTTGACGTTGCGTTTCTCCGTGGGACAACCGCGGACCCCGAGGGCAACATCACCATGGAGCGCGAGGCCCTCACCCTGGAGGCTCGTGCGGCGGCCACCGCGGTGCACAACGCGGGCGGTCTGGTCATCGTGCAGGTGGAACGGATCGCCGACAGCGGGAGCCTGAGCCCGCGGGACGTCAAAATCCCCGGCGTGCTGGTGGATTGCGTCGTGGTGTCGCAACCCGAACACCATTGGCAGACCTTCGGCACCCAGTACTCCCCCGCCTTCAGCGGCGAGTTGCGCCGGGTTCGCAGCACGATCGCACCGATGGCGCTCACCGAGCGGAAGGTCATCGCGCGCCGGGCGGCGATGGAACTGCGACCGGACAGCGTGGTGAATCTCGGGATCGGACTACCCGAGGGAGTGGCAAATGTGGCGGCCGAGGAACACATCCTGGACTACCTGACGCTGACCGCCGAGCCCGGCCCGATGGGCGGGATGCCCACCGCAGGGCTGGATTTCGGATCGGCGGTGAACTCGCAGGCCATCATGGATCAGCCGGCGCAGTTCGACTTCTACGACGGGGGCGGCCTGGACGCC
>JBBQJM010000521.1:0-2621 GCA_038325895.1 Mycobacteriales bacterium | reverse complement strand
AGGCGCAGATCAACTCGATGATGGGGATGCAGACCGGCCTGGACTTCGAGTGGGAGATCCAGACTGCGTAGCCGATGAACGCAGGCCGCGGCGGTCCTACCCATGGCGGCACCGACGGGGGCGGCCGGGAGGGTGAACGGTGAACACGATCACCCGCCCGGCCCCGGCGTGGTTCACGGGATGGACCGTGCTGATCCTGACCGCGGCGGCCCGCGGGTATCTGGCGTTCGCGTTGACGTTGATCGCCACCGCGACGCTGCCCGCGGTGGGCTCGTGTGAAAGCTTCGTGGTGTTGACCGGGTCGATGTCGCCGCTGATCGAGCCGGGTGACGTGGTGCTGGTCACTGCGTTGGACGGCGCCGAGGACGTCCCGATGGGTCGGGTGGTGGCGTTCCGGGCGCCGGCGCCGGCGCCGCGGGGGAGCGAGGTCGTCATCCACCGGGTCGTCGCGCAACGCCCCGACGGGGACTTCACCACCGCCGGTGACGCCAACCGGGACACCGACAGCGCAGCCCTGCACCGGGACGCGGTGATCGGCCGGGCCCGGGTGCTGGTGCCCTGGGCCGGGTTGCCGGTGCTGTGGTGGCACCAGGGCAACATCGTGGTGTTGCTGCTGTGGCTGCTGCTCACCGCTCTGGCCGTGGCGCTCATCGTCACCGGTTACCGCACCCGCGGGCCCACCGACCCCGGCGGCGACGCACCTCCACCCGACGGGCACGGCCGGGAGCCGTCCGAGCGGGCCGACCCGGACCAACCGGACTGGGTGCAGGGCCTGTTCGACACTCCGTTGATCCGCCGCGGCCGGCGGATCCTGGCCGCGGCGGTGTGTGTGCTGATCGCCGGTGGCGCCCTGCAGGCCGGTGGGGCAGCGGCCGGTTTCACCGCGGAGGCCCGCGACGCGGGGAACAGTTGGGCGATGAGCAAAGCGGTACCGAGCTACACCGCGCAGGTCCTGGCGGACCAGCCCTGGGGGTATTACCTGCTCGACGAAACCGCTGGCCCGGCCATGAAGGACGCCTCCGGGAACGGCCGGAACGGCACCTTCACCGCCCCGATCACCTACCACCAGAGCGGCGCGTTGACCTCGACCACGAGTTACGCGGTGACCCTGGCCGGCGCGGGCGCCCGCGCGGTCGCCGGCACGACCACCGCGGCCACCGGCGGGCTCAGGGTGTACTCGCTGGAGCTGTGGTTCAAGACGACCACCACCACCGGCGGCAAACTCATCGGTTTCGAAAGCAGCACGGCTGCCAAGTCGAACAGGGCGGACCGGCAGGTGTTCATGGGCAACGACGGGAAACTCACCTACGGCGGGTGGACCAGCGGCGAGGGCGGCAGCACCCAGATCGTCACCACGCCCGCCGCCTACAACGACGGCGTGTGGCATTACCTGGTGGTCACCGCCCAACCCAACGGCGAACGGCAGCGCAGCACGATCTACATCGACGGTGTCGCCGTCGCGACCGGCATCACCAGCAACGTCTCCGAATACACCGGCTACTGGCGGCTGGGCTACGGCACCCTGCCCAACGGCAGCGGATACCCCACCAGCGCCAACTTCGCCGGCGGCCTGGACAACGCCGCGATCTACACCACCGTGCTCAGCGCGGCGCGGGTGGCCGCCCACTACGCCGCCCGATGACCGTCCCCCGGCAACCATCAACCCTGAGAGGGGGACCGTCGATGATCACTCGCCCGTCGAGAAACACCGGCCGCACCCGGCCGCAGTGTCCAGGCACCGTGCACTGGCTCGTGGGGCCACTGCGCCGGACACGGTTGATCACCACCGGCCGGTACCACGATCTGGAGGGTGGGAAATCGGTCGCGGCCTCGGGAATCTCCCGACACCGAGGTAACGACGTTCGTCGCGATCCGGTGAAGCCGGCGGCGAGCCGAAACCCTCAGAGCCGCCGGCCAAAGGGAAGTGGTGATGACCGCTCGGCCAGCCCCCGACAACGGCCGACGGCCGGTGCCCGGCACATTCGACGCCCCGGGCACACAGATCCCGTGTCTCGTCGGGCAGGCACCACCGCCCCGTGGGCCGAGAATCCCGCCACAGTCCGGGACCATCGGCGCTGATCTCACGGCGGGCGGGTTGATGTCGTTCCAGCCGGATCGAGGATTTCGGCGCCTGGTCGGGAGACGCCCGTGATCGGGTTCAGCGGAAGCGGACAGCGGAACCGGCGTCGTGCCGGTCAAAGCGGGCGCCCCCGCACGGCCGAGGCCGCGGGCGATGAGGCGTCGCCGTTCACGGACGGACCATTCGGTCAGCGCTGTCCCGCGCGGGCCGCGGCTGCTGTCGTGTGTCTGGCGCTGGCCGCGACGTTCGCCGGCGCCTTCGGCCTGTCGTCAGCTTCGGCGCGGATCATCGCCCCCCCGCACGGGTCGAGTGCGGCGGCGTCCTCGTCGGTGCTGCCGGTGTGCCCGCCCGGGCAGGAGGCCAAGACCGTCGCCGGTAGCGGGACTCCGGCGGCGCTCGGCAACCTGAAGAACGTGCCGGCCGGTATCGCGGGCGGCGGCACCTTCGCCGGCGTGGCGCTGGACGCCGATCAGGTGAAGATGGCCGCCACCGTTGCCGCGGTCGGCAAGCAGATGGGGATCACCCGCCGCGGGATCGAGAT
>JBBQJM010000520.1:0-2653 GCA_038325895.1 Mycobacteriales bacterium | reverse complement strand
GCTGGCCGCGTTGGCCGCCAGATCGACCGGTAGGATGCCGCCGTCCAGCCGCCCCGACTCCTGGTTGCGGTACCGGTGCTTCGTGCCGAACCGTTGCACGCCAAGGGATTCGGCCAGCGATCCGATCGAGGCGTAACCATGGTTCTGCAGCAGCACCACGATGACCTTGATGCCCTCCTGCACCGCGGTGACCAGTTCGGTCGGCATCATCAGGTAGGAGCCGTCCCCGACCGTGACGAACACGTCCCGATCCGACGCGGCCAGCGCGATGCCGATCCCGCCCGGAATCTCGTACCCCATGCAGGAATAGCCGTATTCGACGTGGTAGCCCTTGCGGTCCCTGGTCCGCCACATGCCGTGCAGGTCGCCTGGCAGGGAGCCGGCCGCGCACACCACGACGTCGCGGGCGTCCATCACCTCGTCGACCGCGCCGAGCACCTCGGCCTGGGCCAGCACGCCGGTCCGTGCGCCGTATCCGGAATGGAAGGACGCCACGACCTCGTCGTCCCAGTCCTTCGCCCGGCGCTGCGCCTCGGCCTGGTAGTCCGCGTCGGTGGAGTAGCCGTTGAGCAGGCCGGTCAGTGTCTCCAGCGCGCGGCGAGCGTCGGAGAGCACCGGCAGGCCGGCGTGTTTGAATGCGTCCAACGAGGCCACGTTGATGTTGACGAAGCGGACGTCGGGGTTCTGGAAGATCGTTCGGGATGCGGTGGTGAAGTCCGAGTAGCGGGTGCCGATCCCGATCACCACGTCGGCCTGCCGGGCGAAGTAGTTCGCCGCCGGCGACCCGGTGGCGCCGATTGCGCCCAGGTTCAACGGGTGATCGAAGGGCAAAGAACCCTTGCCCGCCTGGGTTTCGCCGATCGGGATCCCGGTGGCGTCGACGAAGGTGCGGAGCGCCTGGTTGGCTTCGGAGTACGTCACGCCGCCGCCGGACACGATGATCGGCATCCGGGCCGAGGAGATGATCTGGGCGGCGTCGGCCAGCACCTCGGGCTCGGCGACCGGCCTGGCGATGCGCCAGACCCGCTCCTTGAACAGCTCGACGGGCCAGTCGTGGGCCTCGGCCTGGACGTCCTCGGGCAGGCAGATGGTGGCGGTCCCCGTCTCTGCTGGGTCGGTCAGCACCCGCATGGCGCCGAGCAGGGCGGCGGGGAGCTGTTCGGCCCGCCACACCCGGTCGAAGAACCGCGATAGCGGACGGAATGCGTCGTTCACCGAAATGTCATAGCCGTAGGGCTGTTCCAGCTCCTGTAGGACAGGAGAGGAGACCCGGGTGGCGAAGATGTCGCTGGGCAGCAGGAGCACCGGGATCCGGTTGATGGTGGCCAGTGCTGCACCGGTCAGCATGTTCGAGGCTCCCGGGCCCACCGACGCGGTCACCGCGAAGGTTTCCAGCCGGTCCTTCTGCCGGGCGTAGCCGACCGCGATGTGCACCATCGCTTGCTCGTTGCGGCCCTGGTGATAGGGCATTTCGCCGGGTGATTCCAGTTCCGACTGCAGCAGGGCCTGGCCGAGCCCGGCCACGTTCCCGTGTCCGAAGATGCCGAAGCACCCGGCAAAGAACCTGCGGCGGATACCATCTCGCTCGGTGTACTGCCGGCCGAGGAATCTGACGACGGCCTGGGCAACGGTCAACCGAACGGTCTGCCGCTCGTCGGTGGTGGTGGAGCTGGTCATGCGGTCCTCTCCTTCGAGGGCGAGCACGTAGGTGACTGGGGGCTGGTCATCGGTGGGTTGGCGCAGTGGCAGGGACCTCAGGGCGCCGTGGTTCAGGACGGCCCTGCGGACGGCGCCGTGTAGAACGGCAGCCGCGGATCGGTCGGCTGATCGGCCCAGGTGGCGCGCACCCAGGCATGGTTGGGGTCGTCGCTGATCCCCCAGGCACGATCCTCACCGGGACCGGCCATCACATTCAGGTAGTACATGTGGTGCGACGGTGCGGCGATCGACGGACCGTGCCAGCCATGCGGCACGAGCACTGTGTCGCCGTCCGTGACCTCTTCCAACAACTCGATGGGGCGATCGGGTGTTCCGTAGACCCGTTGATAGCCAACGGCTTTGGCGCTGCGGGCGGCCGCTTCGGCGGCCGGTGCGACCGAGGCGAACCGGAAGTAGTAGATCTCCTCCAGTTCGGTCTCCGAGCCGACGGCCTCGTCATGCTTGTGCGGCGGGTAGGAGGACCAGTTGGACGCCGGGGTCAGCACCTCGGTGGCCAGCATCTTGACGCAGTCCATGCCGGTGCCCATCCCGAAGTTGTTGACCTGTCTGGTGCTTGAGCCGCTGCCACGCAGCGAGACGTCGACCTGGGCGGCCGGCTGGAAGCGGAACGGCAGCGGGCGGTCGACCCTGGCACCGGGCAGCGCGATGGTGCCCCCTGTTGAACTTCTCAACCGCACCTGCGTGTTGATCGGCAGGTACGCGGTGTCGGTGACGCCGGTGAACACACTCTCCCGACCCGCCAGCCGGTAGGTGGTGTCGCCGATGCTGACGTCCGCGCCGCCGGACAGGGGGAGCACGATCATCTCGTCGGGACCCGTTGCGAAATCAAAGGTTCCACCGGGCGCCAGGGTGACGACCCGAAGGCTGGAGTACCCCCACCCCGCAGATTACGGAGTGATCAGCAGATCGAACCCGTCCGCTGCCGTGGAACCCG
>JBBQJM010000519.1:0-2658 GCA_038325895.1 Mycobacteriales bacterium | reverse complement strand
CAGCTCGAGGCGATCGCCCAGGCGGCCAAGGCCACCGGGGCGAAGGTCTGGGTGATGGCACCGATGGTGTCCACCGTGTACGAGGCCCGCGCCTTCGTCGAACGTGTAAGCTCCCATGACCTTCCGGTCGCCGGGATGATGGTCGAGGTGCCCGCGGCCGCGCTGCGGGCCCGGCACATGATGGACATCGTCGACTTCGCCAGCATCGGCACCAACGACCTGACGCAGTACACGATGGCCACCGACCGCATGGCCGGTGAGCTGGCCGAGCTGCTCGATCCCTGGCAGCCCGCCGTGCTCGACCTGATCGCCGCGGCCGGTGCCGCCGGCAAAGCGTCCGGCAAGCCCGTCGGCGTCTGCGGCGAGGCAGCTCGCGACCCGCTGCTCGCCCTGGTGCTGGTGGGTCTTGGCATCACCAGCCTTTCCATGGCTCCGGCCGGCGTTCCGGCCGTCCGGTTCGCGTTGTCCCGCACCGACATCGAGACCTGCGAGGCGATGGCCGCCGCTGCCAGGAATGCGCAGGACGCGGCGGGGGCGCGGGCCGCGGTGGAGAAGCTGGTCGACCCCGAGGTGCTGCTCGCCCTGTAGTGAGCGTCCCGCCTCGTCCGGACTTGATTGCCTGGACCCCGGGTGATCACCGTTGGCGGCCCTTTTGCGTCGCAGCACGACGCCAAAGGGCCTCAAGTCGTGATCACCCGGTCTGGGCCGCCCGCTCTGCGGAACGACTCTCCCGGCTCACACCATTTACTGGTCGTGGCTGGCCAGGATTTCGGTGTACTCCTGCGCGGTCAGCTGCCGGCCGGACGTCGCCATGCCAGCGCCTCGAAGTGAGCCTCCCGGGGCGCACCCGGCGCGAACAGCAGGAGCATCGAGGCCGGCGCGCCCGACTCGTCTTGAACGCGTGGACGCCACCGACCGGCACGTACAGGAGGTCCCCGGCCACGGCATCGATCCAGCGGCCCCCGTCAGACAGCCGAACGGTGCCCTCCAGCACCAAGGACGACTCGGAGATCGTCCCGTGGAAGTGCGCGTAGATCTCGTGGCGTGTCTTCTGGCCGGCCACCACGTTGGTCGAGCTGCGCTGCACCTCCTGGTTGTTGGCCACGAAGTGCTTCGCCGTCGCGATGACATGCTGACTCTGGATGCCCTTGATTTCCGCGGCCAAGAACTCCAACGGCAGCGTCGCCAGGCCGTGCATCCTGTCATCGTCGGCCAAACAGTCGGCGTCGGGCCTACCGAGGGCTCTGGCCGCCAAGGGCGGCATCGACGCCGCGGCAACCCGGCGGGCGTACCCACGGATCGCCGAGCTGCCATTCGATGCCGATCACAGGCTGATGGGCACCTTCCTCCGGACTAAACTCTCACCATCAGCCTCTGACCCGCACATACACCCGGAGCAGAGACCGTCCCCAAGGGACGACCCCCGGAGAACAACCCCGGCGCGGACAGCAACCCGAACGACGACCCATATCACCGGTCCCTGAGCAGGACCATCGCACCGGGCAGCGGCCCGATGGGCTAGACCGGTGGCGGCGGTGTGCCGGCTGGGGAACGAATCCCGACCCCGCGGTCGGATGGATAAGGCGTCCATGGAGGAGCAAGTTGATGAGAGCCCGGCGCGATGACTTCGCACAGCAAGTGGACTACCTGGATCGGCTCGGTCCGCGTCTGACCGGCAACGATGCTCATCGCACGCTGGTTGATGACGTGGCGAAACGTCTTGCCGCGCTGGGTTTGGCGGTCCATTGGGATCCACATCGCTTCACTCGATGGGACGCACCCACGGACGATGCGCACCTGAACCTGACAGTCGGAGGCCGACCGGTCCCGATCTCCTCGGCCTATCCCTATTCCGGGACGACGGGCCCCGGCGGTTTCACCGGGCGCCTGCATCCGATTCGCAGTGGTCTGCGCAAGAACTGGGCGGCCGCGGCCGGCGGTATCGCGGTCGTCCAGGTTCGTCACTTCCCGTTCCCGTATGACCTCTGGGTCAGCGAATGGGACGGTCCCGCCGCCCGCGACGAGTTCGATAACCCGGTGCTCTCCGCCACGCTGAACGGGCCGAACCTGGCCGCTGCTCGTAAGGCCGGCGTGAGGGCCGTGATCGCCGTGTGGAACGGATTACCCGACAGCGTCGCCGCCGGCCAGTACCTGCCGTTCACCAACGGCTACCACGACCTCCCCGCGGTCTGGGTCAGCGAGCGCGACGGACAGGATCTCGTCGGCGCCGCCCGAGCAGGAGCCGAGGCGCGCCTTGTTCTGGACGCGGCGGTGATCCCGTTCAGCGAGTCCGACACGGTGTGGGCCGTTTCCGAGGGAGAGAGCACCGAGGAAACCATCCTTATCGTCACGCATAGCGACGGCACCAATTCCGTGGAGGAGAACGGCCACATCGGTCTGCTGGAACTCGCCCGGCGCGCGGCGGCAGCCCGGCATCGGCGCACGATGGTGTTCGTTCTCGCCACCGGGCACCTCCGCATCCCGGCCGTCGCCCAGCATGGTCAAGCGACCTCGGCGTGGTTCGACGCCCACCCCGACCTGTGGGCGGGTCGACCCGGCCAAGCCCACGCGGTGGCCGGTCTGGTCATCGAACACCTCGGCGCACGCCACTACTCCACCAACCCGGTGACCAACGCGTACTCGCCCACCGGTTGTAGA
>JBBQJM010000518.1:0-2670 GCA_038325895.1 Mycobacteriales bacterium | reverse complement strand
ACGGCCGCCAGCGCGTCCCGTGCCGGCCCTGGATCACCCGCCACCACCACCTGAAGCGGGCCGCCGGCGACCACCTCGGCAGCGCACAAATGCCAGCCTGCCGACCGCGGGAGCCTGGCGACCAGCAGCGCGACCGACGCCAATGACGCCTGGGCGCAGGCACGGTAGTCGGCGTTCCCGGTCAGCGCGGCGGCGGTCAGCAAGGCGTTGGTGATCGCCGACTGACCGGACGGCGCCGCGCCGTCCGTGGGGTCCCGCGGTCGCACGATCAACGGTCCGGCGTCGTCCGCGGTGTCGAAGAAGCCGCCGGTCCATGGCTGCGGGCTACCGGACGTCCCGTCAGCGGGAGGACGGTCCGCGAAGTGCGCCAACGCCTGCTCGATGACTGCGACGCCCTCGTCCAGCCAGCGCCGATCGCCGGTGGCCTGGTACAGCGCCAGCAGGCCACCGGCGAGATCTCCATGATCGGCCAGCACAGCCCGACCAGGCCCGACCTGGCCGTCCTTGGAACTGCGGTACCAGCGGCCGTTCACCCGGTGCACCGCCAGGTGGTACTCGGCCGCCGCGACGGCGGCGTCAACCCAGTCCGTACGGCCGGCCGCCGCCCCGGCCTCGGCCAGCGCGGCCATCGCCAGCCCGTTCGACCGGAGCACCACGATGTCGTCGCGCCCGGGTTGCGGACGCCGGCCCCTGGCGGCGAGCAATCGGGCCCGGACGCCAGCGAACCACCCCGGGTCGGGTGGATCGACCGGCAGCCGAATGACCTCGGCGGCCAGATCCTCGACCGGTGCACCGGCGACACCGTCAGCGCTCGCCGCTGGTAGCGCGAAGAGCTCAGCCGCCGCCTGCCCGTCCTGCGCCCCGAGCTCCTCGATCAAGTGGCGCCGCGTCCAGCGGTAGGTCGCTCCTTCGACGCCCCCGGTGTCGGCGTCCAGCGACGCCGCGAAGGCGCCGGAGGGCAACCGCAGGTCGCGCAGCAGGAATTGTGCCGTCTGGGCGGCCACCCGCTCGGACAACGCCGACCCGGTCAACCGGGCGTGGTGCGCGTACAACCGCAGCAGCAGCGCGTTGTCGTCCAGCATCTTCTCGAAATGCGGGACGTGCCAAGTCTTGTCGACGCTGTACCGGGAGAAGCCGCCGGCCAGCTGGTCGAAGATACCGCCGCGGGCCATCCGATCCAGCGTCAGGGTGACGGCGGCCCGGGCGGGCGACGAACCCGTGCGCTCATTGTGCCGGAGCAGGAACGCCGCGGCCATCGCGGGCGGGAACTTGGGCGCGCCGCCAAACCCGCCGTCAACCATGTCGATCTGGTCGAGCATGTCGTCGGCGGCCGCCGCCAGCTCGGCCGCCCCGAGGCGTCCGCCGGCCAGCGGCCCGGACATCTCCGCCAACGAGGCACCGATCCGGCCTGCTGCCTGGGTGATCTCGTCACGCTGGGTTGTCCACGCCTCCGAGATCGCGGACAGCAACTGCCGGAACGCGGGCAGGCCCGAAGTGGGCACCGGCGGGAAGTACGTCCCGGCATAGAACGGCGTGCCGTCCGGTGTCAGGAAACAGGTCATCGGCCAGCCGCCCCGGCCGGTGAGCGCCTGCGTGGCGCTCATGTACACCGCATCGACGTCCGGCCGTTCCTCGCGGTCGACCTTGATCGCGACGAAGTCGCGGTTCAGCTGGTCCGCAGTGACGGGGTCGGAGAACGACTCCCGCGCCATCACGTGGCACCAGTGACAGGACGCGTAACCCACGGAGAGCAGCACCGGCACATCCCGGCGCCGAGCCTCGTCGAACGCCTCGTCCGACCACGGCCACCAGTCCACCGGGTTGCCGGCGTGCTGGGCGAGGTAGGTCGAGGTGGCACCGGCCAGCCGTGACGCGGCAGCCACTGCTATCGCGGACGTTCGACGCGGTCGGCGGCGGTACCCGTCAGTGGCTCCTCGGGGTCGGCATCGGGCCCTGCGCCGTCAGCCGACGAGAACCCCGCCTGATCACCCTCGTCGGGAGCACCGGCGTCGAAGCTGCTGGGCACCCTGCGCAGGTTCTTGTTCATGGACTTGATCAGGAAGTACAGGGCGATGCCCATCAGCAGGATGATCAGCAAGCCGACCGGCGCGGCCTTGCCCCATTCCGGCCCCTTGCCGGTGGTGGGGTCGATCTCGGCCGGCGGGTCGTCCGCCAGCAGCGCGATCCTGGTCACCACCGACCCGACGAACCCGATCACGAATTCACCCGCTCCCGCACCCCGGCGAACAGGTCACTTTCCGGCAACGTGGTGTCGATCAGCGACCGGGCCAGTTCGTAGTCGTCCGTTCCCCAGACCTCGGCCTCCACGTGGTGCGGGACGGCGAACCAGACGGAGTCCGGGTCGATCTGCGTCTCATGGGCCTTGAGCGCGGCATCCCGATGCCCGAAGTATTCGGCCACCGGGATCTGGGTGGTGATCCGCACGCCCGGGTCCGGCCGCGGATGGTCGGAGAACCGCTGAATCCACTCGTCGAACGGCCCGGAGCCGGTGAGTTCCTTGACGGCGCTGTTGATGGCCAGGATCCGTTCCGGGGAGAACCCGACGTTGTAGTAGAGCTTCAGCGGCTGCCACGGCTCACCGGCGTCCGGGTACGCCTCCGGATCCCCGGCCGCCTCGAAGGCACCCACCGACACGACGTGACAGCGGAT
>JBBQJM010000517.1:0-2677 GCA_038325895.1 Mycobacteriales bacterium | reverse complement strand
CAGGCCCGTCGCCCCCACCCGGTCGGACCACCACTGGAACAGCTCGTCGCTCGGCACACTCCAGCCGAGGTCGTCGCCGGGCGCGGCGATGTAGCCGTCCAGGCTCAGGTTCATGCCAAAGGTCAGTTTCCGCATGGCGTCGGCCTCCCGTGAGTCGGCATCTTCGGCGTACAGACCAGCACGGCGCGGAAAAATCATCGGTCAGGCCACACCGAGGGCCGATTGACCACCACGCCAAGCGGTTGCTGCGTACGGAAGGGAACCGCAAACGGGACATCCACAGCTCGATCACTGGCCGTCGCTGCATTGATCGTTGTCGTTTTGCAGGGAATCGACTTGGGACATTGAGCATTCGTGCCGCCGTTTGTCGGCGTCCGCAGGGGTCTCGAGGCAATGCGTCGGCGGACGATCGCTATCGACGCCTTCGTCGGAGCGGCTGTTTTCCTGCCGCATCAAGTGAGATTCACTCGCCGCGTTAAGTTCTGACATCCGAAGAAGGTCAGTCGCGCCAGGGGTCCTCCCGGCGCCAGAGGGTGGGCAGGTGGAGGCTGACGCCCTGCCGGTCGGCGAGGTCGCCCAGCACCCGGAGGGTGACGTCGAGGTCGTCGCCCGCGTACGGCAGTGCGCGCAGTGGCCGGTCGAGCGGCCGGAAGAAGTCGTCCCAATGGGTGAGCACAACGCGGCGTGCCCCGACCGCCTGCACCGTCTGAGCCCAGTAACCGCGGATGTAGCCCTCGTCCAGGACGCCGAGCTGGCCGACTCCGAGGTAGACGACATAGGCGCTGCGCCCGCTGAGCGCGCCGGTCAGGTAGCCGGCGCTGCCCTGAATCAGGGCTGTGCGTCCGGTGGTGTGTTCGACGTGGATCGACCAGGCGTCGCCGCACTTGTACGCCGCTGCCTTGACCGGTGGCACAACCGGCTCGGTGATGCGGCCGGGGTAGCGGTCCGGTGGGCAGTGCTGAGAGTCCAAGAAGGTCAGTCTGAAGCCGCCGTACGACACTGGCTCCCCGGGCGTGACGACATGAATACGGTCGTCACCCAGCCCGCCACCGCGGCCGACGTTGGCCGCGGACTCGCCTCCGACGAGCACCGCACCCGTGCGGCTCGCGACGACGGCGCTGTCCATGACGTGATCGAAGTGAGTGTGGACGGGAAGCACGGCAGCCAGCCCGCGTTCACCGTTCCCGCCGGTGAGCCCGAGCCGGGTGACAGCCGAGTCAATGCGGGTGGGATCAGGCGCCAGCTTGCCGAATGCAACCGTGCGCAGTGAGGGCCGGGAGAAGAAACCGTCCGTCATCACGGCGCTGTCACCGTCGTCGAGCAGCAATGTGGACACGCCGAGGAACGTGACGGCGAATTCTCCTGTAGCGGCTGGCACGTCGAACCGAGTGTTGTACGAAGTCAGGTCGGGTCGGCCGAGTTTGAGGCGCATGGCGGGACGCTATCGCTCGATCAACCGTGATGCTGTGGCCGACCGTGGATTGTTGTGGAGCGATCAGGTGAGACGTCCTGGGCAACTCGAGAAGGCGAGGCGGTCGCGGGAGCGGTGGACGACGGCCGGCGAAGTCGGACACCCTGCGCAGTCGATGCAGCAGGTCTCGGGGTCCGGGCGACGACGCCGCGGGGCTTCGATCGGCAATGAAGCCGATGGGCTCCGTTACCCTGCCAGCTCACGTAGTCCGATTTCACCGCTGGCCGCACCACAAAAGGGCGACGAGCCGTCGGGCACCGCCGGGCACGCCGATCAGGACTATGCCCAGGCGGCGGCCCACGAGTATCCGCGCAGCAGTTGTCCGTACTCCGAGCCATTTACAGGATCAAGCCGTAGATCCTCGTCAGCACTGCCAATTCGATCTGGAACATCCCACAGGGGATCCCCCTGCGGCACCCTTTCGATCACGAAAGTCAATAGTCGACGGCTCGCATCCGATCTGTGGATGATTGTCGACGGTCCTAGTGTGGGACTGAGAGTGGTCGGGGGCGGAGGAGCATGGCAATCGATACCTCGTTCGACTTCAAAACGGCGATGTACGGACGTGCGAAACCCGACCTTCTGCGCAAGCGGATACTCCTGGCCTGAACACCGCACCTGAATCCGAGGACAACGCGACCCCCCGGTAAACCGGCTACCTGACAACAGGATTCAGCCAACTGACATGGCATGAGAAATGCCGCCGGACGACTGGGAAACGTCAGCACGCCGGACAAGCTGTCCTCGGCGGCAGGGCCACGCACCTCAGGACAGCCACGCCCCGCATCACGGAAAGTGTGACAGAACCATCAAGCGTGGCAGACGACACCGGTACGGCGGGCAGCGTGAGGGTGCCCGGCACCCGGTGATCACCGGCCGGCACCCACACCATCGACTCGGTGACGCCGTCAGCTGCCGCTGCGGGACTGGTGGTGTCCGGTGAGGCCGCCGGAGCAGCCACCGCGGGGAACACCGTCTGATCGGCAACCGGCTGCGCGGATCGGCACCGGCGACATCGGTCGGCTCGGCGCTGCCGGCAGGCGCGGTCGGCGTCCCCAAGGTGGTGTCGGTGGACCCGCATCCGGTGAGCACGGCCAGCATCGCCGCCGCCGCGGTGGCCACGCCGGCCCGGGCAATCCGTGTCATCCCCCCCGTCGCGGCCCGCTCGGTGTCCCACCCTGTTGAGCTGGGACCACTGTATGTGCG
>JBBQJM010000516.1:0-2690 GCA_038325895.1 Mycobacteriales bacterium | reverse complement strand
CGCGGATGAACGGCACCATCATGTCGACGAACTCGGCGTCCCCCCGGTACAGCCAGCATTCGTGCCGGTACGTGCGATGCGCCCGGGCGGGCCGGTCGGTCAACGTGGTCACCGTCGCCGGGCCCGCAGCAGCGGGCCCGGTGCGTCCGCCCGGGCGGGTCCGGTGTGGCCGAGGACCGGCGTCGGCGCCGGCGAAGGTTGTCGACTGATGCCCGGGCTCGGCGCCGACCAGAGCCAGCCGGCGCTGTCGGCCCACGTTCGGGGGGTGAGGGGGGCGGGTGGCGATCACCACCCACTCGATGAATGTCATCGACGGGCGCAGGTCGTGGTCGTCGGCGGCGTGCGCCAGCACCTGATCCAGCACAGCCTGACCGGTGGGCCCGATGAACACCCGGTCGCAGCCGGGATGCAGCTCGGCGCAGACGAACCGTTTCACCGGGCGCCGCCCCCGGCGTACATCGCCATGGTTTCGGCGACCGTCAGATATCGGTACAACGCTGTGGTCTGCAGAACGATCCCGATCCGCTACTTCAACGCGATCCGGTCGCGGGCCGGAACCAGACCGAACACGGTGACCTGGCCGCTGTCACGGCGCTGGTAACCCTCCAGAATCTCCACGGTCGTCGTCTTGCCCGCACCGTTCGGCCCGAGCAACGCAAAAACCTCGCCGCGCCCGATACGCAGGTCGATCCCAGCCACTGCCCGAACATCACCGAACGACTTCGTCAACCCGAGCACCTCGACAACGGCGCCGGCATCAGGGTCCCCGCCCATCACACCCTCCGCATCGCCGCAGCCGCTGGCCCACGCACAGGGCCCGTGCCAGGCTATGACCGTCCCGCCTCGATGTCCGAACACGCGGTTGAATGTCCCTCGCCGACTGAACGCCGAATGACGATCCGCAGGGCAGAGGCGAACGTCCCGCCAATCCCAACAACGGAAGGAACGGGTCAACTGATCGTCAACGTCCCCGACCGCCGTGCGCACCGCCCCACCGAGCCGGCGCAAGTTTAGCGACGACATCTCGGTCGAACCCTGCGCCGGACGCATCTCAGCCGTCGCCGGTGACCCCCCTGTTGGGTGTCGTGATCAGTGTCGTGGGTTTCGTGGCGATGGGGTCGGTGCCGGGTTGTTCCTGTCGGGTCGGCCCCGCGCCCGGCGCCCTGCCGAGGCAGGCCGCGGCGCAGGTTCTGCTGCATCGTCGTCTTGGCGCACCGGAATGGCGGAGCGGTTTCAAGCCCGCTTCGATGACCCCGGCAAATACTCGGCGGCGATGCTGCCGCACGTCGATGCACGCGACGCGACAGTCTGACCGTCGGGGCGCCGTCATCGCCCGTTAGGCTCGTCGTGGTGGAGATCCCGCGGCGCTCCGGACGGGCGGTTCGCAGGACGAGTCCGTGCGGTCCAGGACGAGCCGAAGCACACCGTACCGGTGCCCGTGATGGGGTCAGTTCGAGGCAGTGCGCCGGCCGGCGATGTCGGTGACGTGATGTTCTGGAATGCCGGCGGGGTGACGCCGGGCGAGGGCTGCGGCCCTGAACTGTGTCTGGACGAGCGAACAGCAGCCGCCACGAGTTCGCGTCGTGCTTGGCGGCGACTTGTTGGGGCAGGCCCCTTTTGGTCGTGGATTCCCGTGGGTCGACGTTGTCCACGGATTGTGGTCGCCGCGCAGGTGATGGGCGGATACCGGACGCTTCACGCCGTGCCCGCCGTCGGGCGGGTGCGGCGGTGACCGCGCCGTTCCAGGTGGCGACGCTGGAGGCGACGTTGGAGCGGATCACCTACGCCAACGAGGACAGCGGGTACATCGTGGCCAAGGTGGACACCGGCCGCGGTGGTGAGTTGGTGACGGTGGTGGGGTCACTGTTGGGTGCCCGGCCGGGGGAGGCGCTGCGTCTGCGCGGCAAGTGGGGGTCGCATCCGCAGTACGGCCGGCAGTTTCACGTGGAGGACTTCACCACGGTGCTGCCGGCGACGGTGCAGGGTGTCCGTCGGTATCTGGGGTCGGGGTTGATCAAGGGGATCGGCCCGAAGCTGGCGGACAGCATCGTCGATCATTTCGGGGTCGCCGCGTTGGAGGTGATCGAGACGGCGCCGCAGCGGCTGGTGGAGGTGCCGAATCTGGGCCCGAAACGGACCAAGCTGATCACGGCGGCGTGGGAGGAACAGAAAGCGATCAAGGAGGTGATGGTGTTCCTGCAAGGGGTCGGGGTGTCCACGTCGTTGGCGGTGCGGATCTTCAAGAAATATGCGGACGCCTCGATCGGGGTGGTCCGCACGGAGCCGTACCGGTTGGCGGCGGATGTGTGGGGGATCGGGTTCAAGACCGCGGACACCATTGCGCAGGCGGTCGGGATCCCGCATGACAGCCCGCAGCGGGTGAAGGCCGGCCTGCAGTTCACCCTGTCGGAGGCGACGTCGGACGGGCATTGCTTCCTGCCGGAACCGGACCTGATCCGGCAGGCGATCACCATCCTGCAGGTCGACACCGGGTTGGTGATCGACTGCCTGGCCGAGCTGGTCGCGGAGGAAGGGGTGGTGCGGGAGCCGATCCCGGACCCGGTGACCGGGGAACCGGTGGTGGCGGTGTTCCTGGTGCCGTTCCACCGCGCCGAGATCGCCCTGGCCGGTCAGCTGCGGGCACTGGCCCGCACGGACGCGGACCGGTTGCCGGGGTTCGCGGGCGTGGA
>JBBQJM010000515.1:0-2694 GCA_038325895.1 Mycobacteriales bacterium | reverse complement strand
TCGGCCGCGCATTGCGCGTACTACCTGGACTTCGCGGCCGGGCACGACCCCGAATACGCCCAAGGGGTCGTCACCGAACATCCCAAGGTGGTCGATCTCGAGCACGACAACCTCCGCGCGGCGCTGCGCTGGTCGTGCGCGCACGACCCCGCGAGCGCGATCCGGCTGGCGGCCGGGCTGTGGCGGTACTGGGTGCTCCGCGGGCACTTCGTCGAGGGTGCCCGCTGGGTGGACCGCGCCCTCGCGGCCGACCCCAGCCCGACCAAGGCTCGCGCCAGGGCACTGGTCGGGCTGGCCGGGCTGGACAGCAGGCAGGGCCGCGCCGACCGGCACCGGGCGTTGGGTGCGCAGGCGCTGGCGGTAGCCCAGCAGCTCGGGGACCCCGAGGAGGTGATGCTGTGCCGGCTGATGGACGCGATGCTGGCCTGCACGACATTCGAGCTGGACGACGCCGAGCGGCTGGCGCTGGACCTGCGGGCCGATGCCTCCGACGCCGGCCGCACCGATGTGGTGGCGGCCACCACCTGGTTGCTCGGCCAGTGCGCGTTGTTCCGCGAGGACGGCCCGCTGGCCGCCGCCCGGTTCACCAGGTGCCTGGGCGAACTGGCCGAGGTCGATCCGCTCGCCCGGCCCTTCCTGCCGGTGATCACCCCCTGCATGCAACTGGTCCCGGTGAACGGGCGGCTGGTGCCATGCTTCGAGGAGACCTTGTTGATGTGCCGACGGGTCGGGGTCGCGCAGGCGAACGGCTACCTGTTGGCCGCGTTGGGCTACGCCGCCCGGTTGACCGGCGATCCCGAGGCGGCGACCGCCGCCGTCGGCCAGGCGGTCGAGGTCTTCACCGAGCTGAAGGACGACCTGGCCAGGGCGCAGGCGCTGCACCAGTGGGGATGCCTGCACCGCGACAGCGGTGACTTCGCCGCGGCCGAAGACGCGCTCGGTGAGGCCCGCGCCCTTCGCACAAGCCTGGGTGACCGGCGCGGCGAGCTGCTCACCGAGGTCAACATGGCGCTGCTTCTTGCCGAACGGGGCGACGTCACGGCCGGTCTGGACGCCGCTCGGCGCGGCCTGGCCGCGTTCGAGGCCATTGGCGACACGGCCGGCACCGGCGGATCCCTGACCATTCTGGCCGCCATCGAATTGCTGTCAGGGCAGGTCAGGGCGGCCCGGGAAATGTACGCTCGAGCCGCCGACCAGCTCGCCGTGTGGGGACGGATGCCGGCCTGGCAGCACCTGATGGTCGCCGAACTGTCGGTGGAGCTGGCCGATCAAGGCCGAGCGGATCGGGAGACCCGCACGGCAGCACTCACTTTCGACAAGCTGGGCTGCGTCGTTGCCCGACAAAGGCTGGCCGCCCTGAGATCGCGTTGAGGTCGCGTTGAGGTGGTGTTGAGAAACGCTTCCTATCGTCATTCTCATGACTACCACTCAGCAATCGCCCAGCCGCATCGGCGAGGCGACCATCGCCGAATTCGCCGGCGGACTCCGCGGCACCGCCATCCGTCCTGGTGACCAGGACTACGACTCCGCCCGCAGCATCTGGAACGGGGCGCACGACCGGAGTCCTGCACTCATCGTCCGCTGCGCCGGCGTCGCCGACGTCATGCGGACGGTCGACTTCGCCCGCAGTGAGGGCCTGCCCTTGGCCGTGCGCGGCGGCGGCCACTCCATCCCCGGCTTCTCCACCGTCGACGGCGGCATCGTGCTCGACCTGTCGCCGATGAAGGGCGTCCGGGTCGACCCGGACGCCCGAACAGTGGCCGCCGAGGGCGGCTGCGCGTGGGCCGACCTGGACGCGGAGACCCAGCAGTTCGGACTGGCCGTGACCGGCGGGTTGATCTCCAGCACGGGCATTGCCGGTTTCACCACCGGCGGAGGGCTTGGCTGGCTGGTCCGCAAGCTCGGGTTGGCGTGCGACAACTTGATCGGCGCCGACGTGGTGACCGCTGACGGGCAGTTCGTGCACGCCAGCGCGCAGGAGAACTCCGAGCTGTTCTGGGGGCTCCGTGGCGGCGGCGGCAACTTCGGTGTGGTGACCTCGTTCGAGTACCAGCTGCACGAGATCGGGCCGACGGTGTTCTCCGGATTGGTGTTCTATCCGGCGGAGGAGATCGAACAGGTGCTGAGCGGGTACCGCGCGGCGTGCACGCAGGCCTCGGAGGATCTCAGCACGGTACTCAACCTGACCACAGCTCCACCCGTTCCCTTCCTGCCGGAGTCCGTTCATGGTAAACCGATCATCGCCGTGCTGGGTTGCTGGGCCGGCGATCTCGACCAGGGCGACACGGCCACCGCGCCGTTCCGGGCGCTCGGCACGGTTGTCGCCGACGTCTTCGCCGAGAACCCCTACGCCGGCTGGCAGCAGGCTCTCGACCCGCTGTACCCGCGCGGGGTGCACAACTACTTCCGGTCAGCGTTCCTGCCCACCGGTGACGATGCCGCGCTGCGGGTACTGCAGGAGTCCTTCACCGCGTTGCCCAATCCGCTGACCGAGATCCACGTGCATCACCTGGGTGGCGCGATGAACCGGGTTCCGGCGGACTCGACGGCGTTCGGCCGGCGGGACCAGGACTATATCGTCAACGTGGTGGCCCGCACGCAGACTGCCGAAGGCTTCGATGACGTGGTGAGCTGGGCGCGCGGTGTGACCTCGGCCTTCGGACCAAACGCCGGGATGTACGTCAACTACACCGG
>JBBQJM010000514.1:0-2746 GCA_038325895.1 Mycobacteriales bacterium | reverse complement strand
CAGCCCACCGGGTGAGCGAGACCCAGCAGGGCCCCGCGAAGGGCGCCGCCGATCACGACCAGCCCAACGGCGGCGACGAGGCGGCTGATGGCTGACCCCGCCGCCGCCGCGGCCGGCGGGAACGGCGCCGCGTCGGTGACCTCGTCCGTGACCTCGTCGGTGGCCGGGGCCCGGTTGGACGCGGTGATGCGGGCGGTGCTGGCGGTGTCCTCGGGTCTGGATCTGACGGCCACCTTGCAGCAGATCGTGGTCGCGGCCGCCGAACTGGTCGCCGCCAGGTATGCCGCGTTGGCGGTGCTGGGCCGCGGCGGGCAGCTCGACCAGTTTGTGTACACCGGGGTGGACGAAACCACCGTCGAGGTGATCGGCTCCCCGCCGTGCGGCCGCGGGGTGCTGGGGGTGATCATCCGAGAGGGCCGGCCGCTGCGGTTGGACGACGTGTCCACGCATCCGGCGTTCACCGGGTTCCCCGCGCATCACCCGCCGATGAGCAGTTTCCTGGGCGTGCCGATCCTGGTCGGCGGGCAGGTGTTCGGGCGGCTGTATCTGACGGAGAAGAACGGCGGGCACGGTTTCACCGCCATCGACCAGGCCCTGGTGCAGGCGTTGGCCGCGGCGGCCGGTGTCGCGGTGGACAACGCCCGGCTGTACGGGCTCGCGGAACGCCGGCAGCGGTGGCTGCTGGCCACCGCCGAGATCTCCGCGGACCTGCTGACCACCGGTGACACCGGACACGCGCTGCGACTGGTCGCCACCCGGGCGATGGACCTGACCGGCAGCGACACAGCGGTGGTGCACGTCCCGGCCGACACCGACCGTGTCGCCGCGGCCGCGGGGCTGGGTGAACTGCGGGTCGCGGTCGCGGTCGGCCTGTTCACCGACCGGATCGTCGATGCCCGGGTGCCGGTCACCGGGTCGACCGCGGGTGCGGTGTTCACCGACCAGCGGCCCCGGACCGTGTCCCGGTTGGCGTTCGACCCGGACGGGGTGGCCGCGCCGCTGGGTCCGGCGCTGGTGGTGCCGTTGCGGTCCGGTGAGCAGATGTACGGGGTGCTCAGCGTGGCCCGCCGGGACGGGGCCGCCGAGTACGACGAGGAAGAGGCCCCATTCGCGGCGGCGTTCGCCGAGCAGGCGGCGCTGGCGTTGCGCGGCGCGGCGCACCGGGCCGCGCTGCACGAACTGGAGTTGGTCGCCGAACGGGAACGCATCGCCCGCGACCTGCACGATGACGTCATCCAACGGCTGTTCGCCCTCGGCCTGGCGATGCGCAAAACGCAACGCGCCGTCGAACGTCAACCGGTCGTCGCCGCCGCCCGGATCGCCGAGCACCAACAACACCTGCAGGAGGTCGTGCGCCACATCCGGGGCACCATCTTCGATCTCGACCCGCCACCCGGGCAGCATCCCCTACAGCGTGACCTGACCGCGCTGGTCACCGACCTGACCCGGGACACCGAGCTACACGCCACGGTCACGGTCACCGGGCCACTGAACACCCTGCCCCCGACAATGGCCCACCACGCCGACGCCGTCCTGCGGGAAGCCGTCAGCAACGCCGTCCGCCACTCCCACGCCACGGTGCTCACCGTCGCCGTCGCCCTGCAGGACGAGCAACTGACCATCCGGGTCAGCGACGACGGCGTCGGCATCCCGGTCGGCGTCACCCGCAGCGGACTGCGCAACCTGCACAAGCGGGCCACCGGGCTGCACGGATCGTTCACCACCAGCAGCCCACCCGGCGGCGGAACCCGGCTGACCTGGACCGCGCCGCAGCAACAGTAGGACCCCCTTTTCGCCACCGAACGGTAGCAAACGACCCCCGCGGCGGCAGCACCCACTCCTGGTACCGGCGGCCCATGACACCAATCCGGCGCAAATCTGAGGATCCGACCGAGGCAAGCCGTGGCCCGCCATTTCTCGTTCCCGGGGCGCGTCGCGCGGTGCGCGTGTGATCGATCCGGGGTTGACCGCCCGAAACGGGACGCCTGGTTCATTCCGTCCGCACCTTGACCACAACCCGTCGATTCCGCCGCGAGGAAGACGTCAGCGACCGACAGGACTCCGCAACGCAAGACGCGCCTGTTGGCAGGGGGCCATGCTCGTGGTCAATCCGAGTCCAATCCTCTTTTCATCGGGTGGGGTGCCGCTGGTCGCGGACCTCGGTCGCCAACACCGCGATCTGGGTGCGACTGGACATCCCCAACTTCGCCAGCAAATGCGACACGTCGCAATTCACGACACAACTCGACACCATTACCGTCGGGTCAACCGCAACATCCAACACCGCCACATCGGGGTGTAGCGCCGGTACCCGGGCCATCGCCTCGGCCGCCCGTGGCTGCCTCTCCGACCACCGCGACGTCATCGGCCTCGTTCAGCAGCTCCGTCAGTCCCCGCCGCACTACCTCGTGGTCATCCACACGAACACCCTGAGCACAGACACCTGTCCTCCCCCGACCAGAACCAGGCAAACCCGCAGGTCGGACCACGCCGCCCGGCAATGTCAGATTGCGGCCAGGAAACCTTCACTACCCGGGATTCAATCCACCCTTCTCCCGACGATTTGCGCATCCCCAGAAAAGCCGCTGATATCCGACAGGAACACTCCGGTGAGAAATCCCACCGTGAGACCGCACCACGTCTCTCCTGTCGGCCAGACCTTTCCCGGCGCAGCTTCCAAGCAGACGCCGCACGGGGGTACACCTGTGCATCCTTCGGCCCGTCCGTCAGCACCAAGAACCCGCTC
>JBBQJM010000513.1:0-2767 GCA_038325895.1 Mycobacteriales bacterium | reverse complement strand
ATGACCTCGATCTCCCGGGTCGACAGATCGTGAATCGTGCTGGGGATGCTGGCTGCGGCCGGATTGGCCCGCCGGCCGATCAGCACGCCGCTGACCCCGGCGCCGACGGCGTCGATGACCGGGCCGATGTCTGCCGTCGGTGCCAGCGCGACAACTCGCGGCCAGCCCGACTCGCGCAGGGCGTGCACCACCCGGCCGGCGTCCTGACCGAGCTGCAGGCTCACCAGCGCCAGGTCACCACGCACCTGTCGGGAGACCAGATCCTCCACCGATGCCACCGACGAGGCCTCCAGGATCCGGCCGATGCCGATCTCCGCCAGCGAGGTGCGCAGCGGTTCCCTGGTGGCCCTGTCCGGGTCGACGACCAGTACGGTGGCCATCCGCAACGGCACCATCGGGGGTTCCCGCAACGGCGTTCGCTGGGACGGCAACAACGAATTGGGTCGCGCTTCCTCCACCCGCCTGAAAGGGTTCGCCCCGATTCCGACAGACAAGCTGCTCACCGGAGTCCTCCCACCCTGCCAACCGATTGCGCGGTGACACCATCATCCGGACGCGATGTGCGAGGTGCGAGCGATTTAGCCCACACGCCGGCACCGCCTGATCGAGTCGAATTGTTGTCACCCGTAGTGTCTGCCCTGCGCCCGTCCGTGGTCAAGGACCCTGATCGGCTAGTACTCGTCGACTCTATCGGGGCTCACCTGATTCCGCGGCTTCGGCCCTTTGAAGCACGGTAACGCCTTCCGGTGGCAATCCCGCTGCGGCGGCCAGGAAATCTGCAAATCCCTGCAGGTGGAGATCGGTGTTCTCGTCCGCTGTCCAAGAGGCACGCAGCTCAAGATCATCGGCACGTTGCGGACCTGCAATATCTCCGAATCTGGTCGACGACGTCGCGGTGACGGTGCCGCCCAGTGCCGAATAGCCGGCACCGCTGCCCTCCAGCGATTCGGTCAACCAACTCCAGGCGACCTCCGGAAGAAGCGGATCCTGAGCAATTTCGATGTCCAATTCGCATGTTGCGAAGACCACGAGACGAAGAGTGCCACCCCAAGCGTCTACACCATCCGGGTCATACAAAAGGATCATGCGACCCGATGCTGACTCCGTGTCGCTGCCGGGGGCGAAAAGCGTTGCGGCAACGGCATGGCTGAAGGGCGCCAACCGGCCAGGAGCCGGAAGCTCGCCGATCTCGACCTCCCGCCGCAGCGTGGCGGCGTCCAGGCGGGAAACGGCCCGCCGAAACTCCGCCGGACCCACGGCGGTTGTCGATACGATCATTCTGGCGACCCTACGGCGGCTGTCCACGACCGACGGAACACCACGCCGTCTGCCGCGGGTCGACCCACCGTCAGGGCGGGCACAGGGCGCCGACGTCGGGCATGGTGCCGTTGAGCAGGTAGGCGTCGACGATGCCGGTCACGCACGGGCTGTCCGGATAACTGCCGTGCTGACCGGACTGCCAGCTGACCAACCCGGCCGAGGCGAGCTGGCCCGCCAGCGACCGGACGCCCTCGTAGGGGGCGACCGGGTCGCCCACCGAGCCCAGCACCAGGATCGGGGGGGCGCCGGTTCCGGTCACTGCGCCCAGCGCCGTCTCCGGAGCCGGCCAGCTCGCGCAGAGACCCACGAGCCCGGTCGCGAACGGACCGAAGAGCGGGGCGTCGGACTTGACCGTGTCGACAGCCTCGGCGATCTGGGTCGGCGAGATGCGCAGCGAACTGTCGTTGCAGCGGTAGATGATCGACCCGCCCAGCCAGTCCGTGCCGCCGTCGAGTCCCAGCTGCCGATCCAACAGGTCCTCCACCGGCGCAGAGTCCCCCTTCACCGCGGAGGCCAATGCGGTCGCCAGTTCCGGCCACTCGGCCACCTCACCGAGCCCGAGTAGCAGGGTGAACAGCACGGTTCCGCCCGTCGCGCGCCCGCCGCCGAGCGACCCCGTGCCGTCCAGTTTCGCCACCAGCGCGGTGATCGCGTCGCGCGGGTCGGCGCCGAGTGGACAGCCGCCGGTGAACGTCGGGCAGGCCGCGGCAAACGCGTCCAGCGCCTTCTCCGACGCTCGAGCGACCGCCGCCGCGGTGGTGTCCATCGGGTCGAGCGGGTTGGTCGGCGAGTCCAGCACCATCCGTCCCACTCGGCCGGGGTACCGGTCCCCGTAGATCGCCGCCAGTGTGGCGCCGTAACCGACACCGAGTATGTCGAGCGTTCCAGTGCCCAGCGCGGCCCGCACCGTATCCAGATCGTCGGTGGCTGCGGTGGTGTTCAGCAGGGACAACTCCGCGCCGGCGAGGTCCCCGCACTCGAAGGTCAATGACCGGGACAGGTCGGCAAGGACGCTCCCCGCCGCAGGCTGGGTGGGGTCGGCGCCCAGCGAGACGATGGCTCTGGAATCGCTGCCGGACAGGCAGTCGACGGGCGCCGACTGACCGGTACCGGTCAGGTCGGCGGTGATCACCGCGACGGTGTTCCGGACCGCCGGCGACAGCGCGCCGGCCACGGACGCGACCCGGTCACGGCCGTTCTGACCGGGCTCCCCGGACAGCACGAGCAGGTTGGGCGCGTCGTCGGGCACGCCATCCGCGCGTGCCCTGCTGACCGCGATCACCTGGTCGCCGAACGGATCTCCGGACGGCCGGGAGAGCACCACCGAACCGCACTCAACGGTGAACTTCGTGCCGGTCGCAGGGTCGACCGCGTCGACGTCGCTGCACGCCGCCCAGCGGATCGGGTCGGACTGTTGCCCCGGCCCGCCTGGGCCCACCGGCACTCC
>JBBQJM010000512.1:0-2780 GCA_038325895.1 Mycobacteriales bacterium | reverse complement strand
GGCTTGACGTCCCGATCAGTCGAGCCGGCCGAGGTAGCGGGTTTCTTCCTTGGTGGCATCCAACATCACCGGCCGCGCTGGGCCGCCGGCGACTGTCACCGTGACCTGACCCGACCGTCGATCCAGGCGCACGACGATGTCGGCGTCAGCGACCGCCGCAGCATCACCCATGACCAGCAGCGTTTCGGCGCCGCTGGGGTAGCTGATCGGAGCGTGATCGCACACCTGGATCGTGCCGACGCGGTTGTTGTCGGACTGTGAGAGCCACAGCCGGCGCGGCTCGGCCAGCCGCCGGATCATCGGCCACCACGCCTCGGGCCGACTCGAGCTGATGCGGGCACTCGCCCCGCCGGCCAGGGCGCGCAACACGAGCTGCTGGGCCACCCAGATCGGTGCGTCGACGTAAACCCTTGTCAGCGCTCCCCGTTCAGCCAAGGGGAGCAGCAGCGGGTGCCCGGTGGGTGTGGAGCCGATCAGCTGACCACTGGCGCCGACCGGGATGCGCAGCTCAGCCAGCGTCTCAACTCGCGTAGCGGACTGAGCACTGGACACGATGCGCCGCTGCGCTTCCCAGCTGTGCGCGCCCAGTGGCAGCGTCGCGGTGAGCGCCTCGGCCTGGTCGCCGTATTGGCGGATCAGACCAGGCAACCGATCGGAGCGACTCGGCCGCGACGTAGAGACGTGACGCACCCACGTGCGGGTGTAGACCTCTCCGCGCTTCGGGCCGGGGGTGATCCGGATGATCACCGCCGCTGACACACACCGGTAGGCCCACCACGCGCCGAGGTTGACGTTGGTCAGGTCATCGGGGTGCAGGCGGTAGGTGGTGACGAACCCGCCGGGGGTGGCCAGCGTGCCGCGTTCGATCTGGATGTCGTCGGGGGGCAGGCCGGTGGCCAGTGCGGCGTGAGCGGCTCTCAGACCGGCTCCGTCGGCGACCACGGCCAAGCAGTTGGCTTCACGCAGTCGCCGTGTCGTGCGGCGCGTAGCGGCCTTGGCGGCGTTGATCGCACCCTCGATGCCCCCGCCGCGGTTGCGGATACCGGGGTCGTCGGGGTCGAACCGCAGCCTCAGAACCAGCCAGGTACGTCGGGCGGTGACACCCGGCTTCACGCCAATGAGTTGGTCATAGGATCCGGCGTAGGCGGTTCCGGGGGCGATGCGCCGCCCCCCGGAAGCCACATCGATTGCCAACAGGTTGATGTCGTACTGCCACAGGCATCCAGCGACGACGTCGAGCGGCACGACGTCTTCGGTGATGGCCATCCCGTCGGCGAGCACCGTGGGGGTCTGTGGCCGCGGGGTCAGCTCCACTGCGGTGATCAGCACGTCGCCGTCCCACCGCAGCCCACACATGCCCTCCCCATTGGGCAGGGCCACCTCGACGATCTCAGGCGGGGCCGTCCAAATCCGGGTGGCCGGCTTCGATGTGCGGCCACGCCACCACCGCCACCAGATCACCGTCCAGTGCGTCAGGCTGGCGTCCTTGAACGCCACGAAGGCGATCAGGAACACCGCGGCCGCGGTAGCGGCCATCCAGGGCCATCCCAGCCCGCGCCACGCCATCACACCGACGATCACGCCGGCGACGACCTCGGCAATGACGATGTTCTCCGCTGGCGCATGCAGCCGCAGCGGGAAACGGCCACGCTCCTGCCCGGAACTGCCCACCTTCGATCGCCCCGCCGTGGTGCCGGTGAACTTCGTCGGCGAGCCCCCCGCGGAAGCACCCTTCTTCGCCGGCACGGTCGCCGGCACCTTCGCCTTGGCGTGAGTGTGTCGTGTGCTCATCGCCTATGACCGCCTCAACTTCGACACCCCGACGACTCCGCCGACCACCAGCACGCAAACCCCCAGCCCGATGAGCGCGGTGTACATCGGGCGCCGATCGGGCGGCGCCGCGATCACTGGCGCGGCAACCGGCTTGCCCAACGCGTCCTTGGGTAGCGGGTCACCGGGCTCGACGGCGTAGGTCAACGCCGCGACCGGATCGACGACGCCGGCACCCACAAGATTGTCGTTACCGCGAGCAGGATTGTGCGCCGTCTCGGTGATACGCCGAATCACTTGGTGCGCAGTCAGTGTGGGGAAACGGGACCGCACCAGCGCCGCCAGGCCGGCCACGACCGGGGCGGCGAAACTGGTGCCGTTGATGGCGTCCAGACCACCGTTCTTGGCGGGCAACGCGTTGATCAAACCGGGCCCGTTGGGATCCAGGGAGGTGATGTTGACCCCGATGGCAGCCGCGCCCACCCAGGGCCCGGCCAAGGTCAACGGGGATCCGCCTTGCGCCGTCAGGGCGGGCTGCCCGTCTTGACCGAGCGCACCGACACTCAACACATAATCGCTGAACCACGACGGGGCGGAGATGGTGACCACCCCACTCCAGTCACGCGGATCCTTGGGCTTGCTGGCGTTGTAGAGCGGGTTCTGGAGGCACTCGCCCTGCGTGTTACCCGCCGCGGCGACGATCACGGCGTCCTTGACCACCGACGCGTACCACACCGCCGCACCCAAGGAGGTCTGGTCAACGGGGCGCAGCGCCGAAATGCACGACACCCCACTGATATTGATGACCGTCGCACCGAGGTCGACGGCGTGCACGATCGCCCGCGCGAGGGTGCGCACGTCACCGGCAGTGGGGGTGGAGTTCGGATCGTCGGGGTTGGCGGGCTTGGCATCGACGGGTCCGAACAACTCGGATTCCTGACGGATCGACAGGATCGCCGCATCGGGAGCCACCCCGGCGAACGAATCCTCCGGAATCGGTTGAGCACCAA
>JBBQJM010000511.1:0-2802 GCA_038325895.1 Mycobacteriales bacterium | reverse complement strand
GAGCACCGAGTCCAGCGGCAAGATCCACGTCGAGGTCTGCTCCAACTGCCACCCGTTCTACACCGGCAAGCAGAAGATCCTGGACACCGGCGGCCGCGTCGCGCGCTTCGAGGCGCGCTACGGCAAGCGCACTCGTTAGTTCCCTCACGGCGCCCGCACGACCTGACGGTCGGCGGGCGCCGTTTGGCGTCTACGGGGTGATCCGGGGTCTTGACCCAGCGGGGCCTCAACCCAGCGTGAAAGGACAGTCGGGACATGGCAACCTCGTCCGGCGGATCGTCGACAGCCGGTGCGCCGCGGCTGGTCATCGATGACCTGCTGGCCGAGTATGCCGAGATCCAGCAAGCGCTGTCCGACCCTGCGGTGCACGCCGATCGGTCGGCCTCCCGCCGGCTGGGCCGCCGTTATGCCGAGCTGACGCCGATCGTCACCACCTCGACGGAGTTGGCTACGACGCGCGGTGACCTGGAAGCGGCGCGCGAACTCGGCACCGAGGACGCGTCGTTCGCCCAGGAAGCAGTCGCATTGCAGGCCAGGGTGGAGGACCTCGAGTCACGGCTGGCCGAGCTGCTCGCACCGCGCGATCCGGACGATGCCAAGGACGTGTTGATCGAGGTGAAGGCCGGCGAGGGCGGCGAGGAGTCCGCGCTGTTCGCCGGCGACCTGATGCGGATGTACCTGCGCTACGCCGAACGTCGCGGCTGGAAATCGGAAATGCTCTCGGCCACCGAGTCGGACCTCGGCGGTTACAAGGAAGCCACCATCGCCATCAAGGCGCCGGGATCGCCGGCGCCCGCGGACGGCGTGTGGGCGCGGATGAAGTTCGAGGGCGGGGTCCATCGCGTTCAGCGGGTGCCCGTCACCGAGTCACAGGGGCGGGTGCACACGTCCGCCGCGGGGGTCTTCGTGGCGCCCGAGGCCGACGAGACGGTTGACGTGCCGATCAGCGACGCCGACCTGAGGGTGGACGTGTTCCGTTCGTCGGGCCCGGGCGGCCAGTCGGTGAACACCACCGACTCCGCGGTCCGGATCACCCACCTGCCGACCGGGATCGTGGTGTCCTGCCAGAACGAGAAGTCGCAGCTGCAGAACAAGGAGCAGGCCATGCGGATCCTGCGAGCGCGGCTGCTGGCCGCGGCCAGGGCGACCGCGGACGCCGCAGCCGCCGACGCCCGGCGGTCCCAGATCCGCACCGTCGACCGGTCCGAACGGGTACGCACCTACAACTTCTCGGAGAACCGGATCGCCGACCACCGCGTCGGTTTCAAGGCCTACAACCTGGACGCGGTTCTCGACGGCGACCTCGACGCCGTGCTTGAAGCGCTGGAGAACGCCGACCGAGCCGAGCGCATCGGCTCGGCCAGCGGGTCCGGCAAGTCGTGACCGGCCTGAATTGAGCGGCCGGAATTGAGCGGCCGGACGTGAGCAGGGAGTCGCTGCGGGCTGCCATTGGGTCGGCGTCCGCGACACTGGAAGCTGCCGGCGTCCCCACCCCGAGGGTGGATGCCGAAGAGTTGGCCGCGTTCCTGATGGGTGTGCCCCGCACCCGCCTGGGCATGACGCCCCTGGTCGAGTCGAAGTGGGTGGCGGACTACCGCGACCTCGTCGCCCGCAGGGCCCAGCGAATCCCGCTGCAGCACCTGGTCGGCCAGGTGCAGATCGGCCGGGCCCGGATCAGGGTCGGGCCGGGGGTGTTCATTCCGCGGCCGGAGACCGAGTCCCTGGTCGGCTGGGCCATCGATGCCATCGCATCGATCCGTAACCCGGTCGTCATCGATCTGTGTGCCGGCAGCGGAGCCATCGCGCTGGCCATCGCGCAGGCCAGGCCCGACGCCAGGGTGATCGCGGTGGAACGCTCACCGTCGGCGCTGGCCTGGGCCCGACGCAACATCGAGGAGCACATCGCCGCTGGTGGGAGTCCTGTCGAGCTGCGCGGTGGGGATTTCGCCGACGAACGGCTGCTGCTCGACCTGGACGCGACGGCCGATCTGGTGACGGCCAATCCGCCCTATGTTCCGGACGGAACCCCGGTCGAGCCGGAAGTAGCCCGTCACGACCCGCCCGAGGCGGTGTTCGCCGGACCGGACGGGCTGGCGGTGATCCGGCCGTTGATCTCGGTTGCCGCCGGCCTGCTGAAGGTCGGGGGAGTGCTGGCCATCGAGCACGACGACGGCCAGGGCGAGTCGGTGCCGGCGTTACTGGCGGCCCGCCGGGTGCTCGCCGACGTGCACGACCGCGACGACCTGACGGGCCGACCGCGTTTCGTCACGGCGCGTCGGGTGCGGCTGCCGGTCGGGTGACAGCTGCCGACTGCCCGCCCGGAGCACCCGCTCGGATCCCGGCGAGCAGACCTGGGCAACTGACCCTGAGACACTGGAGCTGTGACGACCTTCGACTGTGCGGACCCGGTGGCCCGTCGCGCCGGCCTCGAGGCCGCCGCCTTCGCCGCTGAAGCGGGCAACCTCGTGGTGATGCCGACGGACACCGTGTACGGCATCGGCGCCAACGCCTTTAACGCCGCCGCCGTTCGCGACCTGCTCGCGGCCAAGGGCCGCGGCCCGGACATGCCGGTGCCGGTACTGGTGGGTTCCTGGACCACGATCGACGGCCTGACGATGGCGGTCCCACCGGTGGCGCGCACCCTGATCGAGGCGTTCTGGCCGGGCGGGTTGTCGCTGGTGATCGAACACGCACCGTCGCTGAGCTGGGACCTGGGCGACAGCCGCGGCACGGTGATGGTGCGGATGCCGCTGCACCCGGTCGCGCTCGACCTGCTGCGGATGGTCGGGCCGATGGCGGTGT
>JBBQJM010000510.1:0-2817 GCA_038325895.1 Mycobacteriales bacterium | reverse complement strand
ACCTGATGCTGGACACCATTCGCGACACGCTGATCCTGCTGGCTATCGCGACCCTGCTGGCGATCGGTCTGAACCCGCTGGACGGTCTGCTGGAGCGGAACGGGTTGCGGCGCGGAGGCGCGGTCGCCACGGTGTTCCTTGCGCTGCTCGCGGTCATCGCCGCGGCGTTCTACGCGATCGTCCCGCCGATCGTCAACGAGGTGGGCTCCTTCGTCGGGTCGGTGCCGCAGCTGATCGAGAGCCTGCAGGAGAACCCGACCATCCAGAACCTGGATCAGCGGTTCCAGTTGCTCGACGCGCTGCGCAACTCCAACATCGTGCAGAACGTGGGCAGCGGGGCCGCGGGCGGGCTCCTCACCGCCAGCGTCACGGTGGCCTCGGTGTTCCTCGACCTGGTGATCATCCTGATCCTGACCCTGTACTTCCTGGCCGGGTTCCCGCGGATCCAGGCCGCGGCCTACCGGCTGGTTCCCGCCACCCGACGGCCACGGGTGATCGAGCTCAGCGATCGGGTGCTCAAGCAGATGGGCGGCTACCTGTCGGGCGCGACGATCATCGCGATCCAGGCCGGTCTCATCGCGGGCATCTTCGCCTTCGCCATCGGCCTGCCCTATCCCTGGGCGATCGCCCTTGGCGCCGCGGTGCTCGACTTCATCCCGGTGGTCGGCCCGATCATCATCGGTGTGTCGATGACGCTGCTCGGCTTCACCCAGTCGCTGGCCATCGGCATCATCGCCGGTGTGTTCTACCTGTGCCAGCACCTGTTCGAGGCCTACTGGCTGTATCCGCGGGTGATGCGACGCACCGTCGAGATCTCCACCGGCGCGGTCGTGGTCGCGATCCTGATCGGTGCCTCGCTGCTCGGCGTCACGGGAGCGATCCTGGCCGTCCCGGTGGCCGCGGCGATCATGCTGATCGTCCGTGACGTGATCATGCCGAGGCCGGAGCGGTCGTGCTCGACCGGTGGCGACACCTGGAGGTCGCCGATCAATGGGGCCGCAGGGCGATCGTCACCGGCGCGAACACCGGGCTCGGCTTCGTCTCCACGCTGGCTCTGGTGAACGCCGGCGCCGACGTGGTGATGGCGGTCCGTGACCTGGACCGTGGCCAGGCCGCCGCGCAGCGGATCCGCGAGCAGGCGCCGGACGCGAAACTCCGGGTGATCCACCTGGACCTGGCCGAACTCTCGTCCGTCCGGGATTTTGCTGCCGGCCTGATCGAAGAGCCCGAACCGGTGGACGTGCTGATGCTCAACGCCGGCGTCATGCTGGTGCCCCGGCGGGAGATCACCACCGCGGGATTCGAACGCCAGATGGGCGTGAATCACCTCGGCCATTTCGCGCTCACCGTCGGGCTGCTGCCGGCGCTGGGTCGTTCGGCCGCTGGCGCGCGGGTGGTCTCGGTGACGTCCCTGACGTACGCCAGGGTCGGTCCGCTGGACCGCGGGATGGGGCTGACGGGTGAGTACTCCCCGATGCGCGCCTATGGGCAATCCAAGCTCGCGGTCGCGCTGTTCAGCCAGGAACTGCACCGTCGCGCGAGCAAGATCGCTGGGGCGTCCGGTGCGGCGCCGGGTAGGGCGGTGGTCTCGGTGCTGGCCCATCCCGGCTGGTCGGCGACGGCGGAGAGCCAACCCGACGATGGCGCCGGGCGGTCGGTGCGGGTGGCCCGCCGCGCCACCGCGATCCTCGGTTCCTCGCCGGTTCAGGGCGCCCGCGCGCAGCTGTATGCGGCGACGGCGCCGGAGCTGACCGGCGGGGAGTTCATCGGTCCGAGCAAGCTGGGCCGCGGGTCGCCGGTGGCCGCGACCCTCTCCGGGGTCGCAACCGACGCGGACGCGGCGCGCTGGCTGTGGGACGAGTCGGTCCGGTTGACCGGTGCCGACCCGAACCTGCCTCCTGGTTCCTGACCGGCTCCCGTCAGCCGGACTGACGTGGCCGGCGAATCACCACGACGACCGCCGCGATGATCAGCACCGCCGCCAGGGCCAGAGCCGCCCACACCCAACCGGACAGCCCCGATGACGAGCTCGTCGGCGCCACTGGCGCGGTGGACACCGGCACGGTGGTCGACAGGGACGTCGGTGCTGGTGCTGCTGCGGACGTGGCCGCCGGCGCCGACGAGGGGGTCGACGGGCCGACCGACGACGTGCCTCCCGACGCCCCTGACGACGGGCTTGCCGCCGGGGAGCCGGCCGCGGGCGCCGGGGCGCCGGTGAACTGGAACTTCACCTCGCCGAGGACCGGGTGACCGTCGGGGGACACCACCCGATAGGCGATGACGTACTCGCCGGCGGCCGTCAACGGTCCGACGGCGTTCGTCACCACCGAGCTGTCCACCGTCGGCGATCCGCTCTGATACGACTGCCCGTCCGGTCCGGTCACCGTGACCACCGGTTCGAAGTCCTGCACCGGCTGGTCGAAGGTGAGGGTGACCGTCGCCGGGGCGACTTGCACGATCGATCCGTCCGTCGGGTCGCTGCTGAGTAGGACGTCGTGAGCGGCCGCCGGCCGCGCGAACCCCACCGCGGCGAGCGCGACCAGCGCAGCGACCAGGCCGATCCGCAGCGCCGGCCGTCGACGTGGTCCGGACGCGCCCGTGCTGATGATCAAGTCTTCTCCCCGGTCGTCGGTCGGCGGCGCAGCGCCACGGCTGCCACCAATAATGCCGCCGCCGCCACCACGATCCCGATCACCGCCAGGATCACCGCGGTGCTGTCGGTGCTGTCTGCGGAGCCGGCCTCCTGCCCCGTGCTCGACCCCGTGCTCGACCCTGTGCTCGACCCTGTGCTCGCCGCCGCCGAGACGGTCGCGGCGC
>JBBQJM010000509.1:0-2826 GCA_038325895.1 Mycobacteriales bacterium | reverse complement strand
TTCAACGAGGCGGTCCAGCGGCTGGCCGATCGCTCCGGCATCCGGCTGACCATAGTCGAGGGTGGCAGTTCCACCCGCACCGAGCGGAACACCAAGCCGCGGCTGATCGCCGCGAACAAGGCCGCCGCGACGTTCTATGCCGAGCAACTGTCCACCGCCGGCGCGGTCAGCGCACGGGAGTTCCTGGCCGAACGCGGTTTCGACCTGGCCGCCGCGGCCCACTTCGGCTGCGGGTACGCCCCGGACGGCTGGGACCAACTGGTGAAAGCGCTGACCGCGCAAGGGTTCTCGCTCGAAGAATTGATCCGCGCCGGGCTCGCCCGGCAGGGTCAGCGCGGTCCTATCGATCAGTTCCACCGGCGGCTGCTGTGGGCGATCCACGACGCGGCAGGCGATGTCGTCGGCTTCGGCGCGCGTCGACTCTACGACGATGATCGGCTGGAAGCCAAGTACATCAACACCGCCGAGACGCCGCTGTACAAGAAATCGCAGGTGCTGTTCGGCCTGGACCTGGCCAAACGCGACATCTCCCGGCAACGCCGGGCCGTGGTGGTGGAGGGCTACACGGACGTGATGGCGATGCATCTGGCCGGAGTGACCACCGCGGTCGCGTCCTGCGGCACCGCTTTCGGTGATGAACACATCAGCGTGCTGCGCCGGTACCTGCTGGATTCCGAGGTGATCCGCGGCGAGGTCGTTTACACCTTCGACGGCGACACCGCCGGGCAGAAGGCCGCATTGAAGGCGTTCGACTCCGACCAGCGGTTCGCCGCGAACACCTCTGTCGCAGTCGCCCCTGCCGGAATGGACCCGTGCGAGCTGCGGCAGGCCAAGGGTGACGAGGCCGTCAGGGCGCTGGTCGACGGCCGCCGCCCGCTGTTCGCGTTCGCGATCAGATCGACACTGGACAACTACGACCTGGACACCGCGGAGGGGCAGGTGGCGGCCACCGCGGCCGCGGTTCCGCTGGTCGCCCGGATCAAGGAACCAACCCTTCGTGACGAGTACGCCCGGCAGCTCGCGGGCTGGCTCGGCACCGAACTGGGACCCATTCGGGCGAAGATGCGCGCCTACCTGGAGGCGGCCAACCGGGACGGCCGGCAGGGTGTGCGGCGCGGCTCCCCGGCTGCGGCGGGGCCGGGCTAGGGTGCCTCCCGGGAAGGGGCGCGCGACGGACGACGGGTGGGCGCCATCGCCGCGCCGGTGGACGAGGAACCGCCCCCGCCCGACGAGGAACCTCCGCCGGATGGCCTGCACGAGAACGGCTCACCAGTTGCCCGCGAGCAGTCTGCACCGGACTTCCGGCGCCCCAACCCCAAGAACCAGACCCTCAAGGCGGAACGTGAGGCGTTGAAACTCGCGCTGCAGCAGCCGGATCTGGTGGCAGCCGCGTACCAGCAGGTGCACGCCGAGTCCTTCACCGAGCCGGCCTATGCGCAAATTCACCGAGCGATCGACGCCGCCGGCGGGCCGCGCATGGACCGCACCGGCCCGGTCTGGGTGGATGCGGTGCGCGACCAACTGCCGGCCGGACCGCTACGCACCCTGGTCGGCGAACTCGCGGTCGATCGACCTGAATGGCCCACCGACCAGGTCGAAGGACGGTATGCGGGTGCCATCCTGGCGCGGCTGGCCGAGCGGGTCGCGCTCATCGAGGAGCGAAACCTGCACTCGGCGCTGCAACGTGCCGAGGCGGCGGGTGAACCCGAGCGGGTTCGCGAGCTTCTCGGTCAGCTGATCGAGGTGGCCAACTACCGGCGGGCGCTGTCCGACCGCGCCAAGGACCAGGTGTGACTGCGGTGGCGCCCACGAAGTGGCCCTGGCGACGGGCTCCCGTGCCGCCCTCGCTGCGCGCCGCCCTCGACCCGGATGAGCGGATCCTGGCCATTGCCTTGTGCACCGACGGAAAAGTGCTGGCAGCAAGCCGTTTCGGGTTGTGGATGGTGGACAACACGCTCCCGCAACGGTGGGGGTGGCACTTGATCTCCAAGGCGCGGCTCACCGGCCAAGCGCTGACAGTCACGGTGGCCGACGTCGTCGGGCAACTCTCGGACGGCGCCCAGGTCCTGATCGACATGCCGGTGCTGGACTTCCAGTTGGCCGAGCCCAGCTCCCTCACCGACGTGGTGCACGCCAGGATTCGCCGCTCGGTGGCCGCCAGCAGGTACCTGCCATGGCCGGGTGGCGGGGGATGGGTGGTGCTCCGCCGTGTTCCCGGTCAGGACGGCATCACCCGCCAGGTCCGGCTGGACCCGGGTGCGGACACCGCCACACCCGGCTTCGAGCAGGCCATGGCAGCGGTCGCCGACGAGCTGGACGAGGAATCCGGTTCCGGCTGACCGATAGAGTCGCTGACGTGAGTGTTGAACCAGCCGAACCCTATGAACCCCGAAAGCTCCGGGCATCGGACGCCGACCGCGAGCGGGTGGCGCAGGTGTTGCACACCGCTCTGGCCGAGGGCCGGCTGACCGTCGCCGAGCTCCAGGATCGGCTCGACATCGTCTACGCCGCCAAGACTCTCGGCGAACTCGAGCCCGTCACCCTGGATCTCCCCGGCCACACAGACCTGGTGCCGAGGGCGCCGGCCTGGCCGAGTGTGCCCAAGGCGCCGGCCGCCCCCGCCCGGCTCGCGCCCAACTTGCCCGTGTCTCCCGATGCCAGGGTCGGCGGAACGCCCACCTCGACGGCCGCGATCGCGCTGATGTCGGGCGCGACGCGAAAGGGACAGTGGGTGATCCCCGGTCAGTTCAGCGCGGTGGCGCTGATGGGCGGCGTCGACCTCGACCTGACCCAGGCGCTGTTCGCGGAACGAGAGGTCACCATCAC
>JBBQJM010000508.1:0-2827 GCA_038325895.1 Mycobacteriales bacterium | reverse complement strand
GTCCGCCTCCGACCTGACGTCCACCAGGCCCGCCAGCACGTACCGATCCCGGGGGTGGATCGCCTGCAACTCGGTGATGACGTTCAACGCCGTGCGGCCCGTGGACAACTCGTCGTCGACCAGCACCACCTCACCCGAGCGCGCCAGCATCGACGCCGTGCGTGGGCTGAGCAGGTGGCCCACGGCGTGCGAGTGCGGCTCGGAAAACTCCGCCGAGACCTCCATCCCGGGCACCCGCCGGCGGGTCGAGTGCAGGTACGCGGCACCGGGCAGTTGGTCGGCCACCAAGTGGCCGAGAGCGGTCGCGGTCTCCGCGAACCCGAGCACCAGCACGCCCGTGTGGTCGGCACCCGAACCCGCCGACGCACCCACCAGGCCGTCCAGCAGGGCACCGGGCTCGTCGCCGCGAAGTGCCGATCGCGCCGCCGCGGACCATCGCGGTGGCGTCTCGTCCTGCCCGGCGAGCAGGCGGGCGACCAGCACACCGAGCAACCGACCGAATCCGGCTGCCACCCGGGGATCCACCGCCACATGTTTGCCCAGCACCGTGGACACCAGCAGCTGAGCCCGCTTGGGGTTCCGGCGCAGCCCGATTTCCACCAGGTCTTCCAGACCCACGCCGACCGGCGTCCGGACATCGACCAGGCCGATGCCGAAGCGATCACCCGCCCACGATCGGCTGGTCATACGGCCTCCCGCTGGACGTTCAGGATGTCCACGTGCGAGATCCCGTGCCGAGCGACCCCGAACGCGTCGGCCCGCTGCAGGGTTCGTTCGGCCCAGATCCGATGGGGCCGGATCTCGTTCATCTTGTTGCCGTAGCCGGACGGGCGGACCCCGCCGTTCGATGACTCCGGGTGCAGGACGTCCAGCGCGTCCTGGTACTCCTCGAGGGACACCACCGCCAGCGCGTGGACGGGTGCGACGTGCAGCGGATGGATCACCGTCTTGCCGGTCAGCCCGTTCGCGCGGTCCAGAATGATCTCGCGCATCAACCCGTCGAGATCCCGGCTGAGCAGTTCCCTGCGCAGCGCGGCGGCCTGCCGCTCGTCGAACGGGGTCTGGCGAAGTTGCGGGCGCAGAATGCGCTCGTGGTTGGCGAAGTACTCCCAGACCGGAGCGCTCACCGCAAACCCGGTGCCGTCGACCCGACCCAGGTGGTTGACGACCTGGGTGATCAGGTCAGCCGCGATGCCGACGTCGTAGATCGACAGGTCGCGATCCCGCCGGATGCCGAACAGCCCACACAGGTCCGTCGCCCCGATCCGGATCGCCAGCACCCGTTGGGCGTGCTGTTGGAGCAGCTCCCGGATACCGGCGAGTTCGGCATCCCGGCTCTCCCGGTACATCGCCCGCGCCGTCTCGATCACCGGCATCGCGTAGACAGGGTTGTCGGACTTCTCGTCCGCATCGGCGACGGCCTGCAGAAAGCCGGCGCCACCTGCCACGGAGAACTTCGGCAGCACGAACCCGCTGACCACCGCGAGGGCCGGGCCGAGCTGGTCGGTCAGCATCCCGACCTGTTCCGGTGAACGGACCCGGACGAACAGCAGGCAGTCCGGCGGATCCTCGTGCAGGTCGCGCAGTGACTCGCCGGTGCTGGTCAGCGCCCCGTCGACGGAATCGTCGGAGATGGCGTCCTCGAGGTCGATGACGAGCGACCGAACCCCGCGGGCCGCCTGCCGCCGAACGGTCGCGGTCAGCGCATTCTTGGTGGCAGGCACGTAGAGGGTGGCACCGAGCGCGTGGGCGAGCACCAGCCGTGTGCTGTCCCGGGCGAACGGTTGCGGAGCTCGGTGGAACACGGCGTCACGGACCGCCGGATCGAGCTGATCGAAGTGACGCATTCCTCTCCCAGGGTGGGTGTGCGAAAGTGCGGTACGGGGGAACCATTCACTGCGGGGGGGAGTTGACCCAGCGATGTCCCGCGGGCTCTATCGGGGTAGGTAGACGATGCTCGGACGGTACAGGTGCATCACGGTGACCAGATCGGGCAACAGCTTCGATCATTGATGGCGAAAGGAACCAACGATGGGCGTCAGCCTCTCCAAAGGCGGCAATGTTTCTCTGACCAAGGCTGCTCCAGGCCTGAAGGCTGTGGCGGTCGGTTTGGGCTGGGATGTCCGGTCGACCACCGGTACGGACTTCGACCTCGACGCCAGCGCGCTCGGGCTCGCCGAGAACCACAAGATCGTCTCCGACCAGTACTTCGTGTTCTTCAACAACACCAGTTCCCCCGAAGGCTCGATCGAACACACGGGCGACAACCTGACGGGCGAGGGTGAAGGCGACGACGAGGTGATCAAGGTCGACCTCAGCGCGGTCCCCGCGACGGTGTCCTCGATCGTCTTTCCGGTGTCCATCTACGAGGGCGATGCGCGCGGCCAATCCTTCGGTCAGGTCCGCAACGCCTTCATCCGGGTCGTCGATCAGGCGAACGGCACCGAGCTGGCCAGGTACGACCTCTCCGAGGACGCGTCGACCGAAACCGCCATGGTCTTCGGCGAGCTGTACCGCAACGGTCCCGAATGGAAGTTCCGCGCCGTCGGACAGGGCTACGCCTCGGGCCTTGCCGGCATCGCCCGGGACTTCGGCGTCAGTGTGTGAGCCGGCCTGACCTGGCCTGACATGGTCTGACCTGCTCCACCCACGAAGGGCTGTTCGTGCATCTCAAGATCTTTATGTGGTCGTACATCATCACGGCGCTCTCGCTGGTCGCAGCCTTCTTCTACGGCAGTTGGTCGGCGGTGCTGCTGTGCGCGATCCTGGGAATCCTCGAGGTGTCGCTGTCGTTCGACAACGCGGTCATCAACGCCACCGTGCTCGA
>JBBQJM010000507.1:0-2830 GCA_038325895.1 Mycobacteriales bacterium | reverse complement strand
GCCACCTCCGTCAGCACCTCGTGGAACTCAGCGTTGGCCAGCACTGCGCCGTCCTCATCGCCCGCGTCCACGGCCGACCTGGCGAGTTGAAGGGTGCGTTCGAGCTTGGCCTGGCCGTCAGCCGGAAGGCCTTCCACGGCCCGGCGCACAACGAGCGCCTCGAGCGCTCCCCTGATCTCGAACAGCTCGTCGATCTCATGCTCCGGATAGCTGCGCACGGCAATCCCTCGGGTGGCCCGGTTGACCGCGTACCCCTCGGCCACCAGGTCCCGCAACGCCTCGCGCACCGGGACACGGGAGACCCCGAAGTCCGCGGCCAGGTTGCGCTCCACCAGCCGCGCCCCTGGCGGCACCCGGCCGTCGATGATCCGGAGGCGGATCTCGTCGCGGACGAGCGCCCGCAGCCGGTTGTCCTCGGCGACATCAGCGACATCGACATCCATCGGTAAATGGTATACCAAAATTCGGGACCCGAATCTCGCCATCCCGGTCCCTGACGCGACCGGAGCCGGTTTACTCGACGTCGTGGACATGGAGCTGGCACAGCGGATGCTCGACGCTGTCGATCAGATCCCGGCGGGCCGGGTGTCCACCTACGGCGACATCGCAGCTCGAGCCGGATCACGCTCCGCCCGACTGGCAGGCTTCGTGCTGTCCCAACTCTCGGACGAACACACACCGTGGCACCGGGTCGTTCGTGCCGATGGCACCCCTGCCCCTCACCTGGCCGACGAGCAGCTGGCGCGGCTGCGCGCCGAGGGTGTGATCGCCGGGAGCGGCCGGGTCAGCCTGGCCAGATACCGGTTTCGGGGCTGAGGTCGCGCCCGCTCACTGGTCCCGCCGATTTGCCCCCATGGCCGCCTTTCATCCACAGCGGCCCGCGCGCCGTGGACTCCCGGAACTGCCCGGGAGAGCGTGGCGCCATGACGACGACCGATGATCTGGTGCCCCTGAAGGTGAGTGGTCCACAAGGACTGCTGGCGGTGGTGCCCACGATGCTGGGCTTCCACCCGCAGGAGAGCGTGGTGATGCTGTGCCTGCACGGGCCGCGCCGCAGGGTGGGTCCGGTGGCCCGGGTGGACCTGCCGCCCGGGCCGGACCGTCCGTTGGCCGAGCACCTCGCCGAGCACGCCCGTCGATACGCCGACGAGGTGGTGGTCATCAGCTACCAATCCGCACGCCGCCGGCCACCCTTTCTCGACGAGCTGCTCGGCCGGCTGGCGGGGGCCGGTGTCGACGTGATGGACGCGATCGTGGTGCGGAACGGCCGGGCAAGGCCTGCCCTGAACCGCGCCATGGAACGCGCGCATCCGGGCATTCCGGTCCCCGACAGCGATGATCCGCAGGTGCAGGCCGTCACCGCGGCAGGGGCGCTGGCCGGCCGCACGGTGCTGGCCGATCGCGACGAACTGCGCCGATCCATCGCCGGACCGACGGGTGATCGGCTCGCCGTTGCCGAGCGCGGCATCGTTGCCGCGGCCGCCGGCCGGCTGCCGGCCATTCCGGCGCGTCACGAGATCGACCGCGCTGCAGGGGATCCGGCGGCGATTCTCGGGATGCCTGCGGATCTGCATGCCCTCGTCGAACATTCGCTCGGCAGCATCACCGAGACCGGTCGGGTGGAGCCCGATGTCGCGACCGCGCTGGCGGTGGTGGTCAACGACGTGGCGATCCGGGACGCGATGATCGCCCGCGTAGTGGTCGAGATGGACCGACCGTGGTTGCCGATGCTGATTGCCGCCGCCGGCTGGACGCCGGACGACCAGGCACCGCAGCTGTGCTCGGTGCTGGCTGTGGTGGCCTACCGGCACGGCGACGGTGCGCTCGCGCAGGTGGCCGTGGATCGGTGTCTGGCCGCTGAACCCCACCACCGGTTGGCGCATCTGCTGCTGGCGATCATGGCCGCTGGACTGCATCCCGACGAATTGACGAGGTTGTCCGAGGCAACAGCATCGGAGAACGACTCTGCGGCAGCGGGCGATGACGGGTAGCCGGCGCGTGCTCGGCACGGAATCGGTACTTGCGGGATCAGGCGCCGAGAACAACCCACCCAAACGACCGTGCGGCCTGTGCCTGGCGCAGATCCGCAGTGATCAACGGGATGCCTGCGGGACCCGCACGCTGCAGCGCGGCGAGGTGCAAGGCGTCCAGGCTGCGGGCACCACTGAGGTCGGCGAGCCGGCCTGCCTCCTCGGCCAGCACGGCGTCGATCTCGACGACCGCCAGACGGTCCCAGTCGGTGCGGAAAGCGTGGCGCGCCGCGAGGGCATCGGCACCGGTCAGCCGTCTGCCCAGGTTGCGCCAGACCTCAACCCAGGTGAGGCGGCAGGTCAGCCAGTTCTCGTCACAACCGAGCAACTCCGTGAAATGGGGGCTGTCGTGCTCGTCGATGTAGCGCTTGAGCAGCGCGCTGGAGTCGAGGTAGACCGTCATTCTTCGCCGCGGTCCTCATCGATCATCTCGCGGATGGACGTCGACGTCCTGGCTCGAGTCGGCGCGGGTGGGATCGGCCCGGGTGATCGCGCTGGGGTGATCCAGCCTTGCTCAATGCCTCGGGCAATGTGATCCCCGCCGGGAACCGGTCCCAGCACCGCCTTCGGCCGACCACGGTCCGTGACGGTGAGGTGCTCCCCACCGGCCGCCCGTTCCAGGTATTCCGAGAGGTGCTCCTTCAACTCACGCACGCCGATCTCCATGTGACCACACTCCTTCTCCTTGTGGTCACATTACCCCGGTCAATCCAGGTACGGCTCGATCCGTTCCGCCGTGGAAAGCACGGTCACCAGTTCGTCGGGCGGGGTCAGCGGATGCGCGAGGGTGATGGCCAATC
>JBBQJM010000506.1:0-2831 GCA_038325895.1 Mycobacteriales bacterium | reverse complement strand
AGGCAGGTACACGCCCCTGACGATCGGGGTCAGCACGCCGCGCAGCCGCGCGCGGCGCAACTCGCTCTCGGAGGTGCCGTCGGCCAGCGCGGCGTCACGCCGGATCAACCGTGGACCGGACGGGCCGGAGGCGCTGCTCATCCGTCGACCCTGCATCGGACGCGCCGAACCGGGCAACACAGGGCTCCACGCGTGTGGACAACCGACGGCCCGAACCTCGAAGGCGGCTCCGGACACGCAGTTGTCCACAGCCGCCCCAGCGGTGTCATGGTCCGCTGCCAGGCCGGCGCCTCCAGGTTCATCGACAGCTTCAACATTCCCGCCGGCATCGCGGGTCAGCCGGCTGCGGCTGATACCGATTCGCTCCACCGGAACCCACCCGGCCCCCAGTGCAGAGGGGGGCACGGCGAGCGGCCGTTAGGCTCGGCGCCATGACCGAGCTCTCCCCCGGCCTGGTGACCGACGGCGCGTACGGCACCGGTCTGGCCACGCTCACACCGTCCGGAACGGTGCTGGACGTCTGGTATCCCGCGCCCGCTCTGCTGATGTCCGGCCGCCTGGCCGAGCAACCCGATCTCCGGCCGGCCGAGCGGACCGACGACATCCGCGGGGTCCGGCTGCAGGTCACCCAGACCCGGATCGCCTCGCTCGCTGACGCACCGGTGAGCACCGCGGACACCTACCTCCGGCTGCACCTGCTGTCCACCCGGCTGGTCGCGCCGCGGTCGATCAATCTGGACGGCGTCTTCGGACTGCTGCCGAACAACGCCTGGACCTCACTCGGTCCCGTTGCGCCTGACGACGTGGAACGCGTGCGGTTGGCCGCGGTCGTCGCCGGCATGAGGTTGGCGGTGTTCGGGGTGGACAAGTTCCCCCGGATGACCGACTACGTTCTCCCGTCCGGCGTGCGGATCGCGCACGCCGACCGTGTTCGGCTCGGCGCGCACCTTGCCGAGGGAACGACCGTCATGCACGAAGGTTTCTGCAACTACAACGCCGGCACGTTGGGTACCTCGATGGTGGAGGGCCGGATCTCGCAGGGCGTCATCGTCGGCGACGGCAGCGACATCGGCGGCGGCGCATCGATCATGGGCACGCTGTCCGGCGGCGGCAAGGAACAGGTCACCATCGGCCGCGGGTGCCTGCTGGGCGCGAACTCCGGGGTCGGCATCTCGCTCGGCGACGACTGCGTGGTCGAGGCCGGCCTGTATCTGACCGCCGGCACCAAGCTGACGCTCAAGGCCGACGGCAGCGAGCAGGTGGTCAAGGCGCGTGACCTGTCCGGCGCCGCCGGGCTGCTCTACCGGCGCAATTCCCTCACCGGTGGGGTCGAAGCCGTCCCGCGTTCCGGCTCCTGGGGCGGGCTCAACGAGGCCCTGCACGCCCAGTAGCCCCTTTGTCGGCGCGGATCAACATCGTCGGCGCGGCTCAAATGGTTGACTCCTGTCACACGCGTCCCACAACCCCGAGCTTCGTCCGCGCCGGGGAAGATGATCCGCGCCAAAGGGCGTGCCACCGGGGTAGCGGGAAGGTCCGCTCGCCGGGTCAGCTCTGCAGGTCAGGCTGGCGTAGCGACCGCGAACGCAGCCCCGGCAGCACTGCCGCGATGCGCTCCATGTCGACATCACGGTGGACCAGCTCGGCGCCGCTGCGGAGCGCGATCGCCGCGATCAAGCAGTCGTTCATCGATCGGACGGTGTGGCCGCCACGGCGCACAGCCCGGTAGATGTCGGCGGCCATTTCGAAGTCGGCATCGGTGTCCAGGGCGATCGTGGGCAGACCAGACAGCGTCCGTTCGATCTTTCGGCGAGCCAGATCGTCGCCGGTCAGCCGCAGCTCCATCAAAACGGGCGCGCAGACGGCGACCGTCTGCGGTTGCTCGGTCAGCAGCCGGCGAAGTTCCCATCTGGCGGTGGTGTCCGCGCGCCGCAGAAACTCCACCCAGACGGAGGTGTCGACGAGGATCAGCCCTTTGTCCGCTCGGGGGTCTCCTCGTGCTTGTCCACCCACGTGAGGTCCTCGTTCCTGATCTCGTCGAGGTCCATGTCGAAGCCAATACCTTCCAGGGCCAGCAGCTCGTCCACCGAAGCGACCCGCCGCACTGCCTTACGCAGCGCGAAATTCACGGCCTCACGCTTGGTCTTCAGCCCGTTCTGTGCCATCACCGCGGCGACGAGCTCGTCGTCGATGTCGATGTTGGTGCGCGTCATACACCAAGGTTACACACATCCCCCCTGACCTGCACCGCTCGGCGGGTCGGTCGGCTCCAGCGCGCAGGTACGGAATACTCGTCTGGTGCCCCCGCGAACCCGACGCCGCGCCAGTCCGCGGCCGGCGCCCGTCGTTCATCAGGACCTGTACAGCGAGGCGAGTCTGCGGGCGGCGCATGCCGAGCCCAACGGGCACACCACCCACCCCCCCAGGCGCCGCACCCGGGCCGACGATGCCGCGGTCGCGCCCACCGCGACCACCGCGACCACCGCGACCACCGCGACCACCGGCACAACGACAACCACCGCCCCGAACACGCCGACGCCGGTGCGGCGGCGAGCCTCGACCAAACCATCCCCCGTCGCCCCCGATATCGCCGACTCCGCCACTGACCACACCCACGACGGGCCCTCGATCGCCGCCGATGGCACCGACGAAGCGGCCGATCATCCCGCCCTGGCGCCGCCGCGTCCGGCGCCCCGCCGGCCGGGGCTGATCCCGACCGACATCGCCGACACCATCGGCCCGGTGCTGGGCAAGGCCATCGCCGACATCAAGGCACACGAGGACGGCAGCAGGCGCGGCGGCGACATCGAGGACGTGCACAAGATGCGGGTGGC
>JBBQJM010000505.1:0-2853 GCA_038325895.1 Mycobacteriales bacterium | reverse complement strand
GGATTCGACTGGACGTGCGTGGCGGTCGGCGGCGGAGCGGTCGCGGTGGCCGGTGCCGATGCGGTGACATGGACGGGTCCGGATGGATCCACTCACCACATCGCAGCGCCCGAGTCCGGCGTGTTCCGGCTGGCGGTAGCGGGACGGCGGGTGGCCGGCGTGACGCGCGACGGGCTACTGATCGCGTGGGAGTCGCTCGAGGCAGATCCGGAGACAGCGGATCTCGCGGAGCTCGCCGTCGAGCCCGACGAGGTGGCGATGAACGGTCGTCGGTCTCTCGCGGTCAGCGGATGGCGGGACGAGCAGGCGACGTTGGCGGTCTTCGGGTGGCGGCCCGAGGCGCTGCGGCCGGTCGTTCCCGCCGGGGGTTGGCCGGCGCCGGTCACGGGAGTCGTGCTCGGGCTGGCCGGCGGCGTGCTCGGCATCGGTGGGACCGACGCGTTGACCCTGGTCTCTGCTGGCGGCGACGTCCTGGGCATGGTCGACCTTCCGGGCCTGGAACGGGTGGTGGGGTCAGCGGACGGGGTGGGCTGGGTGCGCTCGTCTGCCTCGGATGGCGGCGTTCTCGTCGGGTGGGGAACCGTCACCGGCTCGGGCCGGACGCGCGCCGTAGACCTCGTCGCAGAGCGGCCGATGCCGGGTGCGGACCCGTTCCCGGAGCTGGCGGTGTCCGGCGGAGCACTCGTCGTCGCCGAGGGTGTCGACGCCCACCGGCTCCTGCTGCACCGGCTGACCAGCCAGGGCTGGCTCGATCGCGAAGCAGGTTGGGCGGAGGCCGAAGCGGCGGAGTGACGACCAGCCAGCTTCCACCCAGCGGTAGGGATCGCCGGGGTACGCCGTCCCCGTTGCGATAATGCAGCCACGACGGCGCGACCTGCCGGGTGTCGGATTCCAGCACATCGCGGGATGATGGCCAGTCTCCCGATGACTTCTGGGCCCATCTCGACAGGAAGGCAACTCATGGCGAGCGAGCAGCATCGCGTAGTGGTGGTGGGCGGCGGCTTCGGCGGTCTGAATGCCACCCGCGCTCTGGGGGGAGCCGATGTGACGGTGACGATGGTGGATCGGACGAACCACCATCTGTTCCAACCGCTGCTCTACCAGGTGGCAACCGGAATCCTGCCCCCCGGGCTCATCGCGCCCGCGCTGCGCAGCGTGATCAAGAAGCAGCGAAATGCCCGCGCGCTGCTCGCCGACGTCTGCGACCTGGATCTGGACAACAAGGTGGTGCGTGCTACCGGCCCGGACGGGCGTGACCTCGAGCTGCCGTACGACACCCTGGTGGTCGCCGCCGGCGCATCGCATTCCTACTTCGGCAATGCCCACTTCGCTGAATTCGCCCCCGGGATGAAAACGGTCGAGGACGCCCGCTATCTGCGGGATGGCATCCTGTCGAAGTTCGAAATGGCGGAAATGTCGACCGATCCGGTGGAGCGGGCCGAGTATCTGACGTTCGTGGTGGTCGGTGCCGGACCCACCGGCGTGGAGCTGGCCGGCCAGCTGGGCGAACTGGCCCACAAGGTGCTGCCGCTGGATTACCGCTCGATCAACACCCGCGAGGCGCGGATCCTGCTGCTGGAGGGCGCCAAGTCCGTGCTCCCGCCGTTCGACCCGAAGCTGCGGCGGTATACGCACAAGCACCTGGAGAAGCTGGGCGTCGAGATTCGGTTGAACACCATGGCCGTGGACATGGACCACGAGTCGATCACCATCAAAGGTCCCGACGGCCCTGAGACGATCCGCACCCGCACCCGCATCTGGGCCGCCGGTGTGCAGGCGTCCCCGCTGGCCAAGATGCTGGCCGAGAAGACGGGCGCGGAGACCGACCGCGCGGGCCGGATCCCGGTGACCGCCGATTGCACGCTGCCCGGGCACCCGGAGGTGTTCGCGCTGGGCGACATGGTCTCGCTGAACAAGCTGCCCGGTGTCGCGCAGCCGGCCATGCAGGAGGGCACGTATGTCGGCAAGGTGATCAGGGCCAGGGTGTCGGGCGAACCGGCGCCCGCGCCGTTCAAGTACTTCGACAAGGGCAGCATGGCCACGGTCGGCCACAAGGCCGCTGTTGCGGATGCCTTCGGTCTGAAGTTCACCGGCCTCATCGGCTACGTGATGTGGGGCTTCATCCACTGCCTGTACCTGATCGGCTGGGGCAACCGGCTAGGCACGCTCTACACCTGGGCGCGCGCGATGTGGTTCTCCAACAACCGCGGCCACCGAGTGATCACCTTCGAGCAGGCCGGTGACGAGCTGAGCTCGGACCTACCCCCGAGCGGCCGACCCTCCCACACCATGCCGAGCAAGAAACCCGCCGCAGCAGGCAACTCGGTCGCTCCGGCCCAGTTGGCCGACCGCACCGGCTGACCCGACCCGCACCCCCCGCCCCCCGCAACGGCGCGGATCATCTTCCACCGCGCGGATGAACGGGTCGACTCCTGTCCCACCGTTCCCTCAACCCTGAACTTCGTCCGCGCGGGCGGGAACGGTCGGCCTGGCCGCGAATGACCCGAGCCGTCCCATGCGCGGGGCATGGAAGAACCGGTCGGGCAGCGTCGCCCATCCTGACGTCACCGGGCACGGTGCCACACCTTCGGCGTGGCCGGGGCGGCCCGACCGTACGGAGAACCAGCACCGACCCTGAGAGGACCAGCACCGACCTGAGAGGAACAGATGGGCGAATGCCCGACGGATTTCCCCGTGCCGCAGGACCAAGGGGACCCGGCGCCGGCAGTCCGGTCGGCGGTTTCGGCGATGACCTCACCGCAGACAGGACGGCGCACCGCACCGTCGTTGCCCGCACCGGCAAGGCGCCGGTGCTGCTGTTGCACTGCAACGGCGGAGCGGTTGATGTCCAGC